>JAIPJV010000100.1 GCA_021734005.1 Fidelibacterota bacterium | reverse complement strand
TCGGGGACAGGCTCATCAACTGTTGTGGAGTCCTGGTGGTCATTTCCTGAAATGACTTCCAGTAAGCGAGCAGCATCCTCTACATTTTGAGCAAAGGGGCCGATCTGATCCAGTGAAGATGCAAAAGCCACCAGACCATAGCGGGAAACTCGACCATAAGTAGGTTTGATCCCCACTACACCGCAAAATGCAGCCGGTTGGCGAATAGATCCACCTGTATCAGAACCAAGCGCCATATCAACCAGACCTCCGGCAACTGCGGCTGCCGATCCACCACTAGATCCACCGGGAACTTTTTCAATATTGGCGGGATTTTGCACTATACCAAAAGCAGAGTGTTCAGTAGAAGATCCCATAGCAAATTCATCCATGTTGGTCTTGCCCACCATTATACCGCCGGCATCACGAATCTTTTTGATGACTGTTGCATCATAAGTAGATTCGTATCCGTCCAAAATTTTTGATGCACATGTAGCCGGATGACCTTTGATATTGATATTGTCTTTGATTCCCAGCGTCTTTCCAGCCAGTTTTTTTCCAGTATAGTCGTCTTCCTGGAGCCTGGTTTTGAGATTTTCCAGACTATCCGGTAAAGTGGTTATAAAAGCATTATATGGATTTTCATTGTCAATCTTTTCAATATTTTTTGCGACTTGCGAAGCGATATTTTCCAATTTCACAAATATTATTCCTGCTTATTTTTAGATTCTGTGTCTTCATCTTCTTGATAATCTTTTGATTTCGGTTCGGCTTTTTCACGATCTGGTCGAACATGATCATAGCCAGTTTTGTCTTCGTGATTAATGTATTTATCAGAATTGTCAACCGAACTTTCAATTTCATCCTGAATGTCGCTTGTAGCTTTTTTAAATTCCTTGAGACTTTTGCCAATTCCCCGCGCCAATTCCGGTAATCTTTTGGCACCAAAAAATAGCAAAAGTACAATAGCAATTATTATTATTTCAAAAGGTCCTAAACTTCCCATGATTTACCTCATTTATTTTTTTATTATCTCCAGTTCTTCAGAAGGTAATAGGCAGTTCCCAGGCCTGCCAGGCTGACCAGATTGATCTTCAATGTCAGACCAATGGTCATTGAGAACATTAAAAGGTCAATGGCAAAGGGCCCTAAGGCCAGCTCAATACTTCTGAGCAGAACTTCCTTGACCACACCTTCTGGAAGACCAAGTTTCAAAATTTCTCCTACAAGAGAGCCGATCATGGCTCCCAGTAATAACACCCCGATAGAAGTTAAAATTGTCTTACCTGCAGGTCTCCTGTTCCTCATATCAAATCTCCAGTAAAGATTCAAAAATAGCAACACCGTCAGTTGATTCCAGAATCGGCTCCATTGCCCGCTCCGGATGAGGCATCATTCCGAGAACATTGCCTTCTTCATTGATAATACCGGCAATATTCCTGAGCGAACCATTAGGATTGGCCTCTTCAGTAATCTGACCGTCAGCATCGCAATATTTAAATACAATCCTGTTTTCGTCCTCAAGTTTCTGAATCACTTTATCTCCAGCATAATAGTTACCGCTCTGATGGGCAATCGGTAATTTGATGATCTGCTCTTTATTGAATTCAGAAGTAAAGCTGGTCGCATTATTGGTAACTTTCAAATAAACATCATCGCAGCGGAATTTAAGATGATCATTGGTGATCAGAGCGCCTGGCAGAAGGTCCATTTCCAGTAAAATCTGAAAACCATTACAAATGCCGATAACCGGTTTGCCATTTTCAGCAAATTCAATCACCCGCTCCATGATAGGTGAAAATTGGGCAATAGCACCAGCTCTCAAATAATCACCATAAGAAAATCCACCTGGTATGACAATGGCGTCATAATATCTTAATTTTGTGTCTTTGTGCCAGATAAATTCTGCTTCCTGCTTGAGAACTTTTTTAACAGCATAATAGGCATCATAATCGCAATTCGAGCCCGGAAAAACAAGAACTCCAACCTTTTTCATTAGCTCTCCTTTGCAATTTTAAATGTGTAGTCTTCTATAACCGGGTTTGACAGCAGTTTGTCACAAACCTCATCAGCAATTTTTTCTACTTCCGTTTCTTCCATGTCTTCAGGAAAATCGAGTTCGAAAAACTTACCTGCTTTAACGCCCTCAATAGAATCATAACCCAGAGAGTGAAGAGCATTATTGATAGTTTTGGCTTCGGGATTCAAAATACCCGGTTTATAATTGACAATTACTTCAACTTTGTACATTCTTTTTACCTTTCTTTATAATGAATATATTGATTGTCCTTTCGATTGACCATCCAGAAAAATATATTATTGACAATATACAAACTCATAACTGGAAAGAGCACATAACCCCTAAAAATTATAAAAAGGATAAACAAAGTGATAACAAATAAACTCCTTAATGTAATAAACCAGTTTTTGGAAAAACTGATCTCGGGAAAGGGTGTAAAAGGAACATTGCTGACCATTAAAAAAGAAATGATCAAAACAAGAGCGATTACAAATTCAGTTTTGCCATGGCCACCAGTGCTGGTAAAATTAAACCAGATAAAGGAACCAATTGTCAGAGCAGCAGCTGGAACTGGCATACCGGAAAATTTGTTGTCCTGTCGAGGCTCCAAAGCGCTATTATATTCGGCCAGCCGGATTGCTCCGAACAAAAGCAAACTAAAACTAATGCCCATGCCAAAAAGACCTAATTCATTCAAATAGATCTTATAGACCATGATGGCCGGAGCGGCACAAAAGGTGATCAAATCAGCCAGCGAGTCAAATTCCTTCCCAAACCTGGATTCACGATCCAAAAAGCGGGCAATTTTTCCATCCAGACTATCAAAAAGAGCGCCTACAAAAATGAAAAGAAAGGCAGCCAGATAATTATCATGGAGTATTTTCATAATGGCTAAAAAGCCAAAGAATAAATTCAATATTGTTACCAAATCTGGTATGTAGCGCTTTTTTTCTGTCACCAGTTATCCTTTTTCAATTTTTGCAATAATGGTCTGCCCGGCCTTAACTTTTTGGTCTTTTTCAACCTGAACAGAGCAGTAGTCGGGAAATTCTACATCAAGCCGCGAGCCCAATTTGATCATTCCGTATCTTTGTCCTGCCCTTACTTTATCCTCTTTTTTCAGATAATTGACAATTTTACGGGCCACTAATCCGGCGATTTGGACGACCTTGACTTTTATATCCCTGTGCTGGATGACGATCTCACACTGCTCATTTTTCAAATGGCAATTAGGATTAAAAGCCGGCAAATATTGTCCCGGCGAATGTTTTCTGGCAATGACTTTTCCTTTTACAGGGGCCCTATTAACATGCACATTGAACAGTGACATGAAAATTGCCACCCGCTTCTTACCATCGCTGTGTTGGATGGAAACAACTTTACCATCGGCCGGACTGATGATATTTTCATCCCCCTGAGGTGTTTCTCTATCGGGATCACGAAAAAAGAATGCCAGGAATAAAAAAGCTGCCAGGAAAATCCATCTCACTATTTTCAAAAAACCTAAAGGAAAAACCAGGGAAATCACAAACACAATCAGAAACAGAATTAGAGCGGTAATTAATAATTTTGCACTTCCTTTTGCCAACCTTAACCCCCTTTATTCCTATATCAAAAACCAGCCAATTAGTTCTACTGGTCTTTTGCCTTTTCTTGATAACGTTCAAAAATATAGTCAACCCGTTCTAAAATTTTATCCGGGTTAAAATGTTTATTGATCTCTTCTTCTGGTAAATGCTCAAGCAAGTCCTCATCCTGAAGCAGAAGCTGGCGAAAATCAAGTCCTTGATTCCAGCTTTTCATAGCATTGCGCTGCACCATTTTATAGGCATCTTCTCTGGTCAATCCTGTTTCTACCAGCGCCAGCAAAATTTCCTGGGAATAGATCAAGCCTCTGGTCTGGTTCAAATTCCGTTTCATATTATCCGGATAGACGAGCAAATTGTCAATAACATTGATTGTTTCCTTAAGCATGAAATCAACAGTAATACAACTATCAGGTAAAATCACTCTTTCTGCTGAGGAATGAGAAATATCTCTTTCATGCCAGAGCGGCACATTTTCCATCGCAGTTTGAGTAAATCCTCTCAGCAACCGCGCCATTCCGCAGATTCGCTCTGTTTTAATTGGATTTCGTTTGTGAGGCATAGCAGATGAGCCTTTTTGGCCTTTGGAAAAATACTCTTCCGCTTCCAAAACCTCAGTTCTCTGCAAATGCCGAATCTCTGTTGCAATTTTCCCCAGAGAAGCGCCCAGCAGAGCGATAGCAGAAACAAAAGCTGCATGTCTGTCTCTCTGAATAACCTGATTGCTAACCGGCGCAGGAGTGAGGCCCAAATTGCGGCAGGTCATTTCTTCGACTTCCGGTTCCAGATGCTGATAAGTTCCCACAGCCCCTGAAATCTGACCGACCTGAACATCTTTGAGCGCTTTTTCAAAGCGATCTAAATGGCGGGAAATTTCATCTCTCCATAACAAAAGTTTCAGTCCAAAAGTAACCGGCTCGGCATGGATGCCATGAGTACGGCCGATCATTAACTGATGTTTAAATTCCTCCGCTCGTTTTTCCAGTACTGAAATCAATTTCTTGATCTTTTTCAGGATCAATTCTCCCGACTCACGAAGTTGCAAAGCAAGAGCCGTATCCAGGAGGTCGGAAGAGGTCATGCCTTTGTGAATATGGCGGGAAGCAGGATCATCAATATTCTCGGAAACATTGGTCAAAAAAGCGATAACATCATGTTTAACTTCTTCTTCTATTTCCAAAATTCGATCGACTTCAAAATCCGCTCTGTCTTCAATAATCTTTAAGTCTTCATCGGGAACTAGACCTCGTTCAGCCTGCACTCGGCAGACTTCCCGCTCAACAATCCACCAGGTTTTATACTTATTTTCCTGCGACCAAATTTTACCCATCTCGGGCAGTGTATATCTATTTATCATATCTCTCCAGCTCCAGTTCAAGTTCCATTTCTTTACCATCCCTGATCACCAGCAAATTCAAAATATCGCCTGCTTTCAGGTAATTTGTTTTTATATAACTGGCAATTGTTTTCTTGCTTTTCACAGTTTTATCGCCAACTTTGATAATGACGTCACCAACTTTAAATCCACTTTTATCGGCTGAGCTGTTTTCCTTCACCTGGCTGACGATTACACCGTCATCACTCTCCAGTCCCAGATATTCAGCCATAGGCTGAGAAACATCATTGACAATTAATCCAGTCCGATAAGAGCGGTCGATCTCACCATATTTTTTCAACTGTTCAACTACTGTTTTAACCCTGTTCACAGGGATTGCAAAACCGATTCCGATCGAACCTCGCGAATAATTTCCACCAGTGAAAATAAAGGTGTTGATTCCAATTAATTCACCATGAGCATTTACAAGCGGTCCGCCACTATTTCCCGTATTAATGGAAGCATCGGTTTGAATCATATCCTGATAAACCCGTTCATCCTGCTGCGCTCCGAAATCCATATTAAGAGCGGATATAACTCCAACTGTCACGGTCGGTCTTTTGCTCACACTGAACAATCCAAAAGGATTACCCAGAGCTATCGACCATTCTCCTAAAATAATACTATCTGAATCGCCCATACGAACGTAATGAGCATCTTCAACATCAATTTTGAGAAGGGCAATATCACTGACCTTATCCTGGCCGATCACTTCTGCATTATATTTATCTCCAGGGGGAATGGTGACCACAATTTTTCCGGCATTGCCGACAATAGCATCTTCGATCACGTGATAATTGGTAACAATATATCCATCAGGACTGATCACAACTCCGGAGCCCACGCTTTGTACTTTTCTCTGCCTGCGCAATTCGGGAAAAAACATGTTGAAAAATGGATCGTTGGACATGCTGTAAGTTTCAATGGCTGAAACATTGATCCCGGCTACAGCCGAACTGACCTCATTGATCGCCTGGGTAATAGCATTGCGGCGAGAGCCTTCAATTTTCTTCTGTGTACTCCCGCTTTGGGCAAAAATCGGCACCGAGACCAATAAAAAAATTGTTATATAAAGCAACGCCTTTTTCATAATGGCCTCTATTGTTTTTCTACTTTTTCCCAATCCTGAAGGAATCTTTCAATGCCTTCGTCTGTTTTAGGATGGGAAACCAATTTCTTGATTACTTTATAGGGAATTGTGCAAATGTCGGCTCCAACAATTCCGGCATCAACAATGTGAATAGGATTCCGGATGCTGGCTACAATTATCTCAGTTTCAAAATCATAATTATCATAAATCTTGACTATCTTTTCAACCACGTCCATGCCCGGAGATTGGATATCGTCCATTCTACCTACAAAAGGACTGACGAAAGTGGTGCCGGCTTTGGCAGCTATGAGGGCCTGTAATGGAGAAAAGACCAAAGTTGTATTGGTTTTGATACCTTCTGCAGTGAGCCGTTTAATGGCTTTTAAACCTTCCAGGGTGATTGGAATTTTGACCACCATATTATCGTGAATGGCAGCAATTTCACGGGCTTCTTCTACCATTCCGTCTGCTTCCAGACTGACGACTTCTCCACTGACCGGTCCATCTACAACTTCACATATTTTTTTCAAATTTTCTTTATAATTACCTTCTTCCCGGGATAATAGAGTTGGATTGGTAGTAACTCCATCCAGAATTCCCCAGGATTCAGCTTCTTGAATTTCTTCCAAATTAGCGGTGTCGATGAAAAATTTCATTTTTCAACTCCATTTGCTATTTAATATTCTACTTCTTCCAGATATAGACCTTTGGCCGGGGCTGTAAAAGGATCAACCCTTTTTGAAATGTTTTTATTTTCCAGAATATTGCTAAAATCTTCAAGTTT
Source organism: Fidelibacterota bacterium (assembly GCA_021734005.1). Lineage (GTDB taxonomy): Bacteria > Fidelibacterota > UBA2242 > UBA2242 > JAFGTP01 > JAIPHI01. The sequence goes on along the minus strand of JAIPJV010000100.1, from coordinate 550 downwards.
GTAGCGTCCCCGGGCCACTTCTATCATTGTTCCTGTTAACATCCTCACCATACTATGCAAAAATCTGTTTCCACATATCTTATAAATTAAGGTTTTTTTATGAATTTTCCATGTAGATTTATAAATTCGGCACTTTTTATGATTGGCTTCATCTGACGACCGGCAAAAGCCTTCAAAGTCATGATCTCCCTTTACCATTTTTGCACATTTTTTAAGCAGAACCAATTCCAGAGAATGGTCAACCGGCCAGACATAATTCCGCTTTATGGCTGTATTGCCTTGATGGATTTTATACATATAATAACGTTTGCGGGCAGCAAATCGGGCGTGGAAATCAGGATCCACTTTATCACAATTATGAATAACAATATCCCGGGGTGTGCGAGCATTAATAGCGTTTTTTATTGTATCGGATTCCAGGTCAGTTGAAAGATCAAAATGAGCAATTTGAGCCAGGGCGTGAACACCACTATCAGTTCGTCCGGACCCGTGAATAACTACTCTTTTCCCCTTATTGAGTGGAAGAAGGGCTTTTTCTATAGTCTCTTGA
>JAIPJV010000099.1 GCA_021734005.1 Fidelibacterota bacterium | reverse complement strand
GGAGAAGTCTCCTGCAGCCTTTGCTACAAAATCGTCCCTCCTCAAAAAGCTGTTGATCTTCGTTCAAATGATCATATATTAAGATGTGAAAGTTGTGGCCGTTTACTTTACTGGGATGAAGAAGAAAGTAAAGTATTTGGTGAAGAAGATGAAGAGGAAATAATATAAAGTTAGTCGGGTAGTCGCCTCGATATTTATCGGGGAGGAAAGTCCGAACTCCGCAGAGCAGGACGCTCCGTAACACGGAGTGCTTGAAAGAGCAGGAAAGTACAACAGAAAACATACCGTCCCGATTTCGGGATAAGGGTGAAAGGGTGCGATTCGGGATTAACCGGATTTAAAGTAAGAGCGCACCAGCAATATTGTGAGATATTGGCTTTGTAAACCCCGTCCGGAGCAAGATCAAGCAGGAAGAAGAAGTGGCTCGCTTCGCTATTATTTCCGGGTAGATCGCATAATCGCAGTTGAAAGGCTGCCGATAGATAAATGGCTACCACCTTTCAGGTACAGAATTCGGCTTATAGATTAGCTTTATATTTTTTCCTCTTTTTTATTAATTTAGATAACTACAAATATAAATGCAGGTATACAAAGAATGTATCAATGGAATATAAAAGAATTTAATGACAGGCAGGTAAATAAGATCTCCAGGAACTTCAACATTCCTACCGTACTTGCTAAAATATTCATAGATCGCGGTCTTACTTCAACAGGCTCTATTAATGAATTTCTCAATCCCGAAAAGCAGGATCGTCATAATCCTTTTCTGCTCAAAGGAATGAAAAAAGCTGTAGCCAGGATTAAGCAGGCCAAAATGAATAATGAGAAAGTCACTATTTATGGAGATTATGATGTAGATGGAGCGACCTCTACTTCTTTGCTGTATTTGTTTTTTCAGAAAATTGGTATTGAAGCTGAATATTATATTCCTGATAGGGAAAAAGAGGGCTATGGTCTTTCCAAAACAGGAATTGATTCTATTGAAGAAGAAAGTTCCTCTTTGATAATTACCTGTGATTGTGGCATAAGTGCAATTGATGAGGTAGATTATGCCAATCAAAAAAATATTGACATAATTATCACCGATCACCACACAGTTGGTGACAATCTTCCTGATGCCTTTACTATCGTCAATCCCAAGCAAAAAGATTGTGATTATCCTTTTCCCTATCTGGCTGGCGTTGGTGTGGCTTTTAAACTGGCTGAAGCCTTAGCCCAGGATTTTAAGGTTGGGCAAAATTTCCTCACCGAAATTCTTGATTTGGTAGCCATTGGTACAGCTGCTGATATTGTGAAAATGGCTGGTGAAAATCGGATTCTAGTTGCCGAAGGTCTGGAACAAATCAAAGATACAACCAATCCCGGTATAAAAGAATTACTCTCTATCACTGGTCTGGCCAATTCCAAACATATTTCTGTTTCCGATATTGTTTTTCGGGTTTCGCCCCGTCTGAATGCTGCCGGTCGAATTGCGAGCGCATCTCTGGCCGTTAATCTTTTGACAACAAAAAGTAATGTCAATGCTCATCAGCTAGCCACTCATCTGGAAAAATTGAATTCCAAACGGCGCTCTATCGAGGACAAGACCATTAATGAAGCCTTAGTTCAACTTAATTCCAATTATGATACTGAGGATGACAAGCTCTTCCTGCTCCATAAAAAAGACTGGCACAAAGGCGTGCTGGGTATTGTAGCTTCGAAACTGATCGATAAATATAAGCGCCCCGCAATAATGATCTCTGTTGATAATAATGATGTAGGCGTGGGTTCAGCCCGCAGTATCCCCGGATTTGATATTTATGAAGTTCTTTCTAAATGTGCCCGACATCTGGAAAATTTTGGGGGTCACCCTCGGGCTGCTGGTTTAACAGTTTCTGACGAAAATATTGAGACGCTTAAATCCAAGTTGACCGAAATCGCTGATGAACAGATTACCAAAAAAATGTTGACTCCGACTCTTAATATTGATTCTGTAATAAAATTCAATCAAATCAATCAGCGGACAATCTCGGTTTTGAAAAAATTAGCGCCTTTTGGCCCTTCCAATATGAAACCAATTTTTGTTGCCGAAAATGTCTCGGTTTCTGGGATTCCCCGGATTGTAGGCAAAAATCATTTGAAATTTAGAGCAATTCAGAATAAAATAGTTATTAGCGCAATTGGTTGGAAACTGGCCAATCTTTATGAGATGCTTATTAGTAACCGTCCTTTGAATATTGCTTTTGTTATCGAAGAAAATCGATACAATGGAATGAAAGAAATTCAGCTCAATATTAAAGATATAAAATACGCTGATTAACGATATAGGTGCAATATGGTTAAAAATCGGAATGCAGGTAATTATTCACTAATTTCAGGACTAAAATCTATTCCCAATAAAATTTTTCTGCTCTATTTTATTCTTACCTTTGTGATCACTTTATTTTTTCCGAAAAACAATTACAGTGAATATAATTATCAGCCCAATGATATTACAAGAGAAAAAATAATTGCTCCATTCGATTTTCCCATTCTCAAAACTGAAGAAGAGGTTGCCAGCGAAAGACAGGCAGCCATTGAAAAAGTTCCAGCCCTTTTCAAAGAGGTGGATGTTTCCCGACAACGGAGTGATATTAAATCTTTGGTTGGAGAGCTCCAATCATTCTCCCAACAGTATCAAAATTTGCAAGACAATAAAAATAGTGCTGGCTATTCGCAGGATTCATCCAAATTTTACAGCTCGCTGGATAACTTAAAATCAAGATATGGCATTCAAAATGAAGAACGCCCTATTTTTCAGATAATCTATGGACAAAATAATATTCAAAGCTCGGATTTGAGTACATTATACCAGATTCTTGATGAATATAGAAACGCTAAAATCACAAATTGCATGAGCGATAGTATCATATCCAAACAAATTGCTGTTACCAGCCCTTCCCGGGATAATCGGGAAGTCCATATTGATACTGGAAATATTCTCTGTATTGATAGTCTTCGAATTGAGCTGGATTCGCAAATTGACAATCGCTTTCCGGAAGCAGAACAACAAAAACAGGATATACTAAAAGATATTCTTACAATCGTGATCAAACCCAATCTGATCTGGCAATCTGAAATAACCAAGGAAAGACAGGATCGAGCCCGCTCCAGAGTGCCACTCAGCAAAGGTATTGTTCTGGAAAATGAAAAAATTGTCGATGCCAATACAAAAGTTAACAAAGATATCTATGCCAAATTACAATCATTGAACAAGGCCCGGGCTCAAAAAATCCAGAGTGAGAATCCTTTACGACGACCGCTGCCTTTGCTTGGAGATCCTTTCATTTTTATGGGACAATGGCTGGTTGTAATTATCATTTTTCTTCTGCTCCTTAGCTTCTTCTATATTCATGATCGCAATATTTTGGATGATTTTAAATTTTCGCTCCTGATCGCCCTGATCTTTTTAATAGAAGTGATTGTCACCAATGTATTTGTTTTCAATTTTAATATGTCAGAATTTTCTATTCCGGTGACTATTGCGGCTCTGACTTTTACAATAATTTTCAACAGTGTCACTGCCTTTGTGGGGCTGAGTATTTTATGTATTTTATTAGGTTTTCAGCTGGGTGGCAATATTTATTTTATTATCAGTTCTATGCTGGTAAGTGCTCTGGCAATTTTTTCCGTACGGAGTTTGCGCCGAAGAATCCAGGTCATGAAATCAGTAATATTTATTGTATTCGGTTATCTATTCACAATTTCATTGACCGAGATTATGCAGTTTGCCTCTTTAGAAGAGATTACCCAGCATTTTATCGCCGGAAGTATAAATGGTATTTTTTCACCTTTCCTTACCTATGGCTTGATAGTTTCAGTTGAAACTTCACTTGATATTACAACTGATCTTGGTTTGCTGGAAATGGCCGATTTTAACCATCCCCTTCTTAAAAAATTATCAAAAGAGAGTTCAGGTACTTTTTCCCATTCCATTACTGTAGGTAATCTTGCTGAAGCCGCTGCCGATGCAGTCGGTGCCAATGCCTTATTGACCAGAATTGGTGCCTATTATCATGATATTGGAAAAATCGCAAAACCGGAATATTTTATAGAAAATCAGGCTTATGATGAGAATAAACACGACAAACTAAAGCCCAATTTAAGTGCGCTGGTCATTATTAATCATGTAGAAGAGGGCATTAAACTGGCTGAGCAATATAATTTGCCGGAAGTCATTACAAAATTCATCAGAACCCACCATGGCACAACTGTAATTGAATATTTTTATAATAAAGCTCTGGAACAGGCCGAAGATCCCGAGGATGTTAACAAAGATGACTATCGCTACCCAGGACCTAAGCCGGATACAAAAGAAACAGCAATTTTGATGATCTGCGAATCAATTGAGGCAGCAACCCGTTCACTCAGCAAACCCAGTCTGCGGCAACTGGAAAGATTAGTTGACAAAATAATTAAAAAGAAACTGGATGAAGGGCAACTTGACGAATCTCCGCTCACATTTGCCGATCTAAAAAATATTAAAGGTAGTATTGAAGACAATACTGGAATAATGCCTACACTGAAAAGCGAATATCATGTTCGGGTAGAATATCCTGACCAGGAAGATATTGAAGAAGCAGAAAATGAAAAGGGTAAATCCGAGTCGAGTGAATCTTCATAATTTCTTAAGCTATATGAAATCAACCTCAAGACTCCGTGAAGTTCCTCTGCGGTTTAACAATTAAACCAAATAAATAAAATGTCTGATATTGAGACCATAATTTACAATCAACATCCTGAATACATTATTGATGAGAGAATCATCAAAAAAATTATACGGTTCCTTCAGCAGATAGAACAAACTGAGATCAAAAAGTTGACTATTATTATTTCTACTGATCAGCATTTGAATAGGCTCAAACAGGAATTTTATGATCAGGACGTATTGACTGATACGATCAGTTTCAATCTCAACGAGCCGGATGAGCCAGTTGATGGTGAAATATATATTAGTGCAGATAGAATAGTTGCTAATGCCAAAAAATACGAAATCAAAAGTGAGCGTGAATTTGCCAATGTTTTGATCCATTCTGTTTTGCACACAATTGGTTATGAAGATGGAGATGATCAGAGCAGAAAAAAGATGTTTGCTCTACAGGAAAAATATCTGGCCGAGATTGAATATCAAGGAATATTTACAAAAAGGGAAGATTCTGAAAATGAGTAAAAGCGGTGATGAATTAAATGAATTTCTGGAAGTCATGGAAACTTTGCTGGGTCCCGGAGGATGTGAATGGGACAAAAAGCAAACTCACAAATCTTTGATCCCCTATTTGCTGGAGGAGACTCACGAAGTAATTGAGGCGATCAATCATGAAGACCCTGATCAGTTAAAAGAAGAAATAGGCGATCTTTTATTGCATTTAGTTTTTCAGGCCAATCTCAGTAAAAATGAGGGCGATTTTGATTTTTCTGACTCAATACGCTCAATTAAAGAAAAAATGATTCGCCGCCATCCCCATATCTTCTCCGATGCAGAAGTTGAAAACACAGCTGATATAAAGCAAAACTGGGAAAAAATAAAAAAGGAGGAGGGCCGGGATTCTTTGATGGAGGGACTGCCGAAAACTTTGCCGTCCTTATTATTTGCCCGAAGAATTCAGGAAAGAGCGGCTGAGTCTAATTTTGACTGGAAAAATATTGAACCTATCTGGGATAAAATTTATGAGGAAACAGACGAATTAAAATCAGCAATCAAAACTAAAAATCAAGATGAGATTGAAGAAGAATTTGGCGATCTTCTCTTTTCTCTGGTTAATCTGTCCCGCTTTCTGAAAGTTAATCCGGAAGAGGCCTTGAAAATAACCAATCGTAAATTTGTACGCAGATTTCAAATAATTGAAGAAAAGATGGATGAAAGTGAACGCCGTTTTTCTGAAATGACTTTAGCGGAATTGGATTCCCTCTGGAATGAGGCCAAAAAAGAAGAGAAATAGGCCTGTCTTAAACTTTAATTTCTAGAATTTATAAACGAAATTCAGCCTTTATAAAATAACACCATTAAATATCTATCCACTTGAATAAAGACTGACAAATCCTTACTTTTTATAAACAGACAATAAAAAAAGGAGGTTTGTCATGTCCATTTCCAAACGAGTTAAAAATTTTCTGGACCAAAATGATGTCAAATATGCCTCTATCATTCATTCTAAAGCCTACACTGCGCAGGAAGTTGCTAGCAGTTCCCACATTTCCGGTAGAGAGCTAGCCAAAACAGTAGTTCTCAAAGATAAAAACGATAAATTTGCTCTCGCCGTTTTGCCTGCAGTTGACAAAGTAGATCTGGAGGTTTTTAACAAGAAGAGCGAACTCGAGGATGTAGAACTTGCCAGTGAAAGTGATTTTCGTGACCTTTTCCCTGATTCCCGCACAGGAGCTATGGCGCCTTTTGGCAATCTCTATGATATACCCACCTACATTTCTAAAAGTCTCGAAAATAGCCATATGATTAGTTTCAACGCTGGTGATCACCAGGAATTAATTAGAATGCGCTATCAGAGATATAAAGAACTTGTAAAACCTAAAGTTCTGGATTTTAGTCTGAAATAATTATTCACAATATTTTCAGCGGAAATCCCGAACAATTTACATCCAGCCTTCGTACATATCCAACCTTTTCGAGACCTTTTGCAAATAGTTTCGAGTTTCCTCATAAGGCAGATTATTTGATAATTTAGAATATGTCCATTGCGGTTCATGAGTATTGACAACTCTTGACATGGTGCCCAATCTGGTATTACCGGAAATTGTTTTGGCAACAGTTCCTATCCCTCCATTGTAGGAAGCAATCACACAATAAAGGGCATTATCACTATTTTGAATATTTTTAAAATAGACAAAACGTAATTTTGCCAGATAGGCACATCCCAATTTGATGTTGTTGCTGGGATTGTAGAGGTAATTGGAGGTTAAAAATCTATCCCGATTATAAATATAATTATAAGCATCTCTGGCCCCAGTTTTGGGGACTAATTGCATAAGGCCATAAGCCGGAATATAAGACCTTGCTTCCGGATTAAACGATGATTCTGTATGGATAATAGCCATAACCAGAGCAGGATCTACATTGAATTGATTGGCTTGCTTAATGACCTCCTCTCTGAATCTATTGGCTCTAACTTGAATATGATCGGGGACCATTTTTACTGTAACTTCATATTTAATTCGCTGTTTTCCATCTCCCGATTTAAATTCCTTTTGCTTGCCGGCTGTTTGTTCAACAGTCTTTTCAGCAAACTGCTCAGCATTTTCCTCATCTATAGTTTTTTCTTTTTGAGTTTTAATCTGGCCTTCGAGCAAAGATTTTTTATCTTCGCCTTTGGTTTTGACTAGATTTTTCAATCTTTCTTTAAGCATTTGTTTGGCTTTTTTCTCAGCCTCAGGGTCATCTTTCTCAACA
>JAIPJV010000098.1 GCA_021734005.1 Fidelibacterota bacterium | reverse complement strand
CCGATCAGTTGGAACATTCTCATAATTGTAACTATAGCCCCAACATAACCAGCACTCTTTAAAGAGATTCTATTAGACGCATAAAAAACGGGTATTGCAGAAATACCAGCTACAAAGAAACCATTAGGTAGGCGAATTATCCCATATTTGATATATTCATAATTATTCTTGATTTTACTAATTATGCCTTCATTTATAAAATTTTTCATCTTCCTAAAAATATTCTCAGTATCCTGTAAAATTAAATAAGTATACAAAATAAAGGCGCCAATAGAAGAATAAATATAAAAATAAAATAATTTATAAAATGAATCAATCTTAACAATACTTACAATTATAACAACAACCAATTGAATAGTCCAAAATAAAATCACATTTAGATTCATCAGGAAAAAATCATGTTTGCCCCTGAAATAACCAGTTGTCAAAACCTGAAGAGAACTGATAAATAGGAAAAGTAACATAGGAACTATAAATACTTTATACCGAACATTATTAAAAAGTAGCATGGCAATTGGTTCTTTAAAAACCAATGAAAAAATTAAAATTAAAATCATTAATCCAGATAAAATTAAAAATGATAAAAAGTAATAGACGGTTCTCTTTTTTATATTGCTTCCGATAAATTTTGAGAGGCTCATTCCCAGTTTGAGGGTTACTATAGGAAAAGACAGGGCAACAAATCTTTTAATAACCATATAGGCACCAAAATCACTTTCCGTCAATGAATTTGCAAATAATTTGATAATCACTACATGAAAGACAGTTAATAAAAACTGAGAAACATAGGTAAATATAAGATCATTAATAAAAGATTTATTTTGTATTTTTTTATTCATTTATAATTCATTTTGTTGTTAAAAATTTACTTTTCTCTGCCTTTTTGCTTGCTATCGGGATAATTACACCAATTAGAGCACCCCAGAAAAACCAAATAAACCGGTTATTATCAATATCTCCACTTATTTGAGCATTTAAGAAATAATAAATAAACCCCATGACAAGCGGTAATACCCAAGTCTGAAGCTGCTTATTTTGAAATATAAATTTATTGAAATCTCTTAATAAAACTAAAAGGCTAACAATGAATATACTAAGTCCCAATATTCCCTGTTCGAATAAAATTTCCAGAAATATATTATGGGGATAATGGGCCAGCTGATAATCCTTAAATAAATGAAAAAAGCTACCGGCACCAGTTCCTAAAAATATTTGCCAGGGATGAGTGGCTAAATATTGAAACAGCCTTCGGAAAAATATTAATCTCCGGGCAGCACTGCTGGCATTAACAAGGCTTTGATTAGTATTTAAATTGCTTTTGCGAAATAAAAGGATAAATCTCAAGAAAACACTTTCAGGTAAGACCAGTGCTAAAGTGACAATGATGAAAAAAATTAAGCCAAGTGCTAATAATTTCTTATTGATAGATACGTCCAGATAGAAAAATAGATATACGATAATCATCACAAAAACAATTAGAAGGGGCCCTCGAGTATTGGTTGCTATAAGTGTCAGTGCAATTGGAATAATGGCAACAATTGACCAGAGTTTTTGTTTCAGAGACTCAGATTCAAGTGTTGAAAGAAACCATAAGAGCACACCTAATCCTGAAACTCTGGCCATTGTAATAGGGCTGCTATTTCCTTCAACCATGGTAAATCTTACAATTACTGCAAAAAATCCTTGTGAGGTTAGATGTCTTACCAACAAAATTAAATTTATAATAGAAATTGCCAGAATACTATATCTAAGAAAATTAACAAAATTATCTACTTTTCTTTTACTTTGAAAAATGGCCATACTACTCAAAAAAAAGAAACCAGCAAAGAATATGAACTTTAATATTTTATCAGCACCATATTTGAGTTCATTTGAATAATTAAGACTAAAAAGAAGAATAGAGCTAAAAATAATGAATAAGCCAAGATGCTCTCGATTTAGTTTTATGTCTTTTAGTTTAAAAGAATATTTATATAAAAAGGAAATGATTGTGAATAGAACAAATAGAAACAGCAGATTTAAAAGGGGAATTTGTTCTTCTGGCAGCTGAAAAATATCTTTTACTAATGGGATAATAATAACCAGAGCAAAACCAAGCTCTGTCCATTGCATAATAATAAAAAAAGCTGCAATAATAATAAACGCTAATAAAATATAAAGCATGTCAGTCTATTAGGTTTTCTCGAATAATAAAATACGAGCAGGCCAGAAATCCAATAGCAAAAGTTGAAATAATGACAATAATTGATCTTTTAGGTTTACAACGCCTATCAGGCCGCCTACCATAGTCAAGTACCTGCAGAGAAGGACTTTCTTTAATTTCATCCAGCTTTAATTTCTCATATTGAGGGCCTACAAATTCAAGTAGTCTGGTTAAATAATCAATAGTCTTTTCATATTGCTTTAATTCGGCGCCGATTTTGGGAATTTCAGAAAATTTGGGTATGTAATCTTCATCAGTCTGTAAAATCTGATAATATTTTTTCCTGAGACTCTCCAGTTCAATCTTTTTTCTCTTCAATATTGGATTATCTTCTTGAACAGATCTATTAAGAACTTCGATTTCAGTTTCCAGGGCGATGATCTGTCTTTGCAATTCAGAGGCACTGGTTACACCGGCTGTTATCTGATCTTGAAGACTGATGATCCCATTTTCTGACATATAGGTTGCCATTTCATTGCTGACCCTATGTAAACTATCAATCAAACTATGATATCTTTTACCAATGTCTTTCCTGTCATTACGAGCACCTTTAGCAGTGATTGCTACATTCATAGAATCTAAAACATGAACTATATAATTTGTCATTTCAGCAACTTGATCCTGATTTTTATCCATCATAGAAATTTTCAACTGGTATTCATCACCAAGTTCGAGTTCAAGGTAATTTTTCAGTTTCTCCAGAGCAAGTTGCATATTTTCTGAACCAAAGCGTTCTATTAAATTATATTCGCGAATTAATTTCTCTCGAAGAGTTCTGCTTTTTAGAATAGCCATATATTTAAATATACTTTCATTCTCACCCAGTAAATTCCCAATGCCAAGATATTCTAATCCGCCCAAAGCAGACATGGAACCTGAAGAACTACTTGGTGATAAAACTACAGCTGTCGATCTATACCATTTTGGAAGCAGAAGACTCACAACAATCGACACTACTCCAGCAATAAAGGTAATAATAAATATTTTCTTAAAATTATCTTTAATGATATTATAATATGTGATCAAGGATAGATTTTTATTCACAATTTGTTTCCTCCCAATTTTCTTAATGAGCCTTATCGTGTTGCTGCAAGATATGTTAGACTTATAGATGCAACTGCAGAAACTATTTCAAGTACCGACATTTCTCCAAAGAGAACACTTTTTGTTGTTCGTGGCACTATAATAACATCCCCTCTTTCAAGCACAATCTCGTCACCTTTTTCAACTGTGCCATCTTTATGTCTTACTCTCAGATTATCAGGATCACCTTCTACAGTATTACCTCCTGCCATATTGACATAATCAAGTGGTGTGTAGCCGGGAAAATAATTAAAACTACCTGGACTTCTAACAAATCCGTTTACAGAGACCCCTCTTTCACTCAAAATATCAATTACATCTCCTGCTTTCAATGTTGTAGATTTGAATTCCTGAGGTGAAACAGTAATAATATTATTGCGTTCTCCATTTTCCCGTGTGATTTTTACGCTTTGGAGATCCGCATTTTTTGAGAAAGTAGCAGTCCTCATTAGAAAATGCTGCAGGTTTTCATTTCTTTTAATGATATCATAACCTGAACCTTCAATAGCTCCTTTTATAACTATACCTTCTTCTTCAATATTACCAAAAGGTACAAAGATACGATCATTCTCTAAAAATTGAGGATTAGATTTAAGATCGCCGGTCAATTGATATTCAAAATAGTTGATAGTATCTACTTCCCCTGATGCATTTTTCTTTTGAATTTCATACTCTTTAGCTAGCTGGTGAAATCCACCTGCTTCGATAATTAGATCATGCAAGCGCGTAATTGGAGTAACGGTATAAAATCCTGGTTCATTTACTGCGCCCGATATCTGAACTCTAAATTCTCTTATATTCATTAATGCAATACTTATCTTAGCATTTTTATAGGTGCTTTGGATGCTTTTTTTCATATTTTCAACTGCAGTTTTCAGATCAATGTGACCTAGTTCAATAACACCTACCCCTGGTATTAAAATATTACCTGATGGATTAATTTTAATAGTAAAACTCAGATTTTCTGAGGTCTGTATATTAATATTGAATAGATCTCCAGGCCCAACAATGTATTTATCAGGATTTATTCTTTCTTCTAAAGGAAAAGTTTGTAAGCGTTGCTGTTGTAATGGCATTTCCTCCTGAGTGCGCTGCATTTGTTCACGGTTATATTCCTCATTTTGGAATCTTTTGCCATAATTTTGTCCAAAAGAAATTGACAAAATTAAAATGCTTATTAGTAAAGTTTTTATAATTTTCCCCATATTATCTCCCTCTTAATAATTGATAATAAATTAATTCGAATATTATATATCCGACTTTTGTATAATGGATTAGTAATTGATAGAGTTGATATGTTATGCGGTAAAACTTCTATTTCATTGCCGAAATCTAAGTAGCGATATTGTTCTGCTTTTCTCCTACATCTACTATTTTCACAACTTCTTAAGTTCAATAATTGATCATTCAATTTCAAGTAAAATGTTTTTAATCTGAATTATTAATAATTACAGATCCTGCCCATAATGTTCTTTATAATATTCCAGATATTCTCCACTCTTTATCTTGCGCCACCATTCTTCATTTTCCTGATACCATTGCACAGTTTTCCGCATAGCTTCTTCAAAATCGTATTCCGGTTGCCAGCCCAACTTTGCTATTTTGCTATCATCCAAAGAATAGCGGCGATCATGACCTGCTCTATCTTTTACATATTCGATAAGTTTATCAGATTGTCCCGTCAATTCCAGAATCTTTTTTGTAATCTCGATATTCTGTTTTTCACAATTGCCAGCTATATTGTAGGCCTCTCCATTTTTACCATTCTGTAAAACATACTCAACACCTTTACAATGGTCTTCTACATAGAGCCAATCGCGAACATTTTTGCCATCGCCATACAAAGGCAATTTTTTGTCATCCATAGCATTGGTGATGAAAAGCGGAATCAATTTCTCAGGATACTGATTAGGACCATAGTTGTTTGACGCTCTGGTAATCACTACAGGAAGATCATAAGTCACAAAATAGGAGAAAGCCAGACGATCTCCCCCGGTTTTACTGGCTGCATAAGGACTGCTGGGATTGAAGGTATCAGTTTCTGAAAATGAGCCTTTATCAATCGAGCCGTACACCTCATCAGTACTAATCTGAACAAATCTTTCGATCCCATATTTCCGGCAATTCTCCAGCAAAGAATATACACCATAAATATCGGTCTTGATAAAATCATCAGGATCGCCAATACTTCTATCAACATGGCTTTCAGCAGCAAAATTAATTACATAATCGGGAGAGTATTTTCGGAAAACATCAGCTACTAGTACCCGGTCACATATATCACCTTTGACAAAATAATAACCGGATCTGTTTTCGACACTTTTCAAATTTTCAGGATTGCCAGCATAGGTCAATTTATCAAGATTGACGACTTTCACTTCGGGATAAGTCTCAAAGAGAAATTTGATATAATTGCTGCCAATAAAACCGGCGCCCCCGGTTACAAGATATGTTTTTTCTTTACTCATTGTCCCCTCACTATATTTTAAAAGCCTTTAATTTATCTCTTTTTCTGCTACTTAGCAAATTCCTTATCCAATTTTATGTCTGCATAGAAGTCATATGATTCAGGATAATGTTATACACTTCCTGATTTTTAACCGGGTTTTCTGTGAAATAATGCAAATGGGAAGTTTCCTGACTATCAGATGCGCCAAATCCATCGATACTGTTATCAGCTATTTTTTCAATTTTTCGGGATAATTGGGCTTCGATTCTGTCGCTTCTTCGAAATTTATAGTCCTCAATAATGTCCATTTTCCCTTTTGTCAGATAATCTATATGCCAGTGTTGCTTTTTCCTTTTGCGATAATGACGTTTAATCCGTTTGTCCAAATTATTCATGGCCGAGCCAACGTACAGATAGTAGCCTTTTGGGAAATTGATATTACCAATTGCACCAATTTGTATTTTCGAGTCCTCTTTGTTTTCTAGAACCAGAACGTAGCTTCCCTTTTTTGTGCAATGGTGATCGACTATAGATTTTTTGACCGGGATTTGGGCTGTATCATTCAGATCAGTAGAAACGGGATCGGAAATATTTAATCGTAATGCTCGAAAGTTAACATTATCGGCTTTTTGAAAGGATTTACCATATTCAAAATCTATGTGAAAATCGGGAATAAAATATTGTGCATTGCGATTCAGCACGAGATAGTAGATATAGGTTTCGTAGCCATCTTCTGCCAGTTGATGGAGTTGATCAATATGCTTGCGTCCTCTTTTTGTGGGAGCATCTGGAAACATAGCCACTCCGTTATGACAAAGTGTGCAGGATTTGATTTCAATAAGTTTTTTACCATTTTCGCAATCCAGTAAAAAGTCAAACCGAGAATTACCGATTGTATATTCTCGCTGAATTTCTTTCGGATTCGGAAACTCATCCAGTATCTTTTCCTTTAGAATAGCATCAAAAATATCATTGACTTTGACAGTATCCAGAATAACATAGGCGTCCTGATATTTTGTTGCTACAACTCTATAATTGAATTTTTTACTTTTTACCGGCGCCAGATAAAAAGGGCGTCCTTCAAAACGAAACTCTGTCATTCTGCCTGTGTTAGGAACATAAGCTGTCATCTTTTTTCCGTCTTTGAGGAATTCCATAACGAATCGATTTTTTCTTCTTAAATAGGTTGCCTTTTGCCAGTCATCATAAAGTGAATATTTATTTATCATAATTAATTATTTTATCTGATTCCTTATTCTTGCGGAACTTTCCAGTAAAATTCCTGATTGGCTAAAAAGTATTGAATTTGCTGAACCGTTTGTTCCGATTTTCTCTGAACTGATTCCTGGGTGTTGAATGAATTGTGAGGCGTCAAAATCACATTTGTTCTTGATCTTAGGTTTTTGATTGCCCTGATTTCCTGACTATCGATCTTTTTTCCCGATCGTAAAAAATCAGCCAGATTACCCTCTTCATTAAAAACATCGAGAGCTAAGGCCGAGATCAATTCTTCATCAAGAGCTTTTTTGAGATCATAGGCGAAAGAGAGTTCACCGCGGGCAACATTAATAAAAACCGGTTTTTTCTTACATTGTTTCAATTTGTTGTAATTAAAATAATTTACATTCTTATCTGTAAGGTTCATAGAACAGATTATAGCATCAGCTTTGTCAAATCCTTTTTCCGGGGAAATATAATTAACGAAATCGTG
>JAIPJV010000097.1 GCA_021734005.1 Fidelibacterota bacterium | reverse complement strand
GCCTGTCTTTTTATATCATCTCAAGACCGGTAGCACTTCTTGCCACGGAATGGAATATTCCTGGGCCCTCCCCAAAATGCACCTTGAATCCGCCATTCTTCAGACCCGCCAAATCCGGAATACTGGCCGGGAATAGCCGTAAGGTGCACTTTTGAAGTTCGACCTCTTTGTCCGCAAATTCCACAAAATTATTGACTTTGAGTTGCGGCCAGTGCATTGTTAAAACATGATAAAGCCAAACCAGTCGTAAGATTGGGACGGAAAGTCACGGGTCTTTTCGGTAGCGCTATTCATCGTTGAGTCGGTTCCGAGATAGCCGGACTGCCATTTATGTGGTGGTTCGGCTTTTTTTATGATTCCATTTATTTGCCTCATACCTTCATACGAGAGAGGTTAATATGCATTGGTTGCGCCTCCGTACGTCACCCGGATCGAGCTTTGCAAACGGATCGTTCTACTCTATTGACTGAACAAGTCTGGTCAGAATGTCAAGATGAAGGGGATATAAATCAAAAAGGGAAGGCATGACCGAATTTCCTAATTTTATCGGATTTTGTTTGTTTTTTTACAATTCTTCTCCAAAACCTTTAAAAAGTAAATGGTTTCAGTTTCTATGATGTTTCGATTGCAACTAACCGGGATATCGGATCATTATTGCCAACAACTGAACCTGAGTACCTCCCCCTCAACCGGTCGCCTCTGAAACGTCAAGAAACACTGAACGCGTTGACTAATCGGATATGCGTGCCTTGGGCTCGCCATCTGCAGATAACCCGAAGGCACGCAACGCATTTTCATGTATTTTTTGATGAGGGAGCTGCCATGAAACGCATCCAATTTTCCATGCTTGTTGTTTCTGTTCTTATTCTCACCCTGAGTCTGCCGGCTTTCGGCCAATGGGCCGTCAGCACGGGCACCCGTTCCACACAATCAATTCAGGAAACACCGGATGGCGGCTACATCGTTGCGTCGGGTATCGAATTCGGTTTAACGGTCAAGAAGCTGGATGACGCGGGGCAGCTGGTATGGCAGAACAGGTATTATTACAACACATATCCCTCATACAAAAGAACCGGTTTTAGCAGGCCTTTTATCAATTCTCCCATAAGACCCACTGCAGATGGCGGGTACATTGTGGCCACGGGCATTGATCGGCAGGACAACGGCACATACGGAGCGGGTTATTGCGACATCTGGGTATTAAAACTGGACAGCGATGGTGATGTTGAATGGCAGAAGACATACGGTAGTCAGGATTATTACGAATATCCTGCAGATATGGAACAGACCGCAGACGGGGGATACGTGATTGCGGGCCGCATGGTCTGGCACAACCCGTACCAACAGCCCAACTGCTGGGTGCTGAAGCTGGACCCGCAAGGCGGCATTGAATGGGAAAAGGCCTATGGCAATTACAGCACCAGCAGCATCGAACAGACACCGGACAACGGCTATATCGTGGCCGGCGTAACATCCACCCAGGGCGCCGGCGGCTTCGATGCCTGGGTTTTCAAGCTTAACGCCGACGGCGACATCGAGCCCGGTTTGCAGAAAACCTTTGGCGGCAGCGGCGATGACTGGGCCAGGGTCATTAAACAGACCAGCGACGGCGGCTACATCATGGGCGGCCAGACATGCTCGTTCAACATACAGCCCGACACATCGGCCTGTATGTGGGTCCTGAAACTGGATGCGTCTCTTGTGGTCCAGTGGCAGAAAACCTACGGCGGCAGCAGCCTGCTGCCCGGGTCATCCGGCGTTGACCAGACGGAAGCCTGGGACATCGTGGAAACATCCGACGGGGATTTTATCGTGACCGGCACCACCAGCCACTTTGGCCACGGCACCGCAGACGCTTGGATCCTGAAACTGGATGTCGACGATCAGGGCAATATCCTCTGGCAGCATACTTACGGCGGCATGGAAGATGCGGGCGATTATTACAGAAGGGAAACGTTTGCAACCGTGCTGGAAACATCAACCGGCGACATTGTCACCGGCGGGGCGTCTTTCACTTATCCCGGCTGGATGCTCAGCCTTGATGCAAACGGGGAAATCCCCGGCTGCGGATTAATGGGCGACAGCGCGGCGATTGTGACAGACAGCAACGCCACGGTTCATGATACACTGGACGTGGCCGAGGACACGGCGGCTATAACGGGCCTTCCGCCGGGTGTGGCCCAGCCCTGGGATGCAGAGCGCATCCTTTTCTGCCCGGACGGAGTTGATCTGTCCGTGACCATTGATGACACCCCGGACCCGGTCCGTCCGGATAACTACTATGCCTATATTATGACCGCCGCCAACGAGGGTTCGGCTCCGGCAACCGGTGTTACCGTGACCGCGGATATTCCGGCCGGGGCGGCCTTTTTTTCCGCCACCGCCTCCCAGGGCACATCCAGTGAATCCGGCGGCACCGTTACCTTTGATGTGGGCGATCTGGCCGGGTATGCAAAGGCCACGCTGACGATTATTGTCCGGGCGGGCGCAAGTGGTGACTACGCCCTGACTGCTGCCATTGACGGCAATGAAATCGCGGCAGATCCGGACCTGGCCAACAACACTTACACGGAATCCACAAGTGTAACCCCCTGGTTGAACCACACCGTGGGCCAAACGGATCCCAATCCGTTTGGCATGGCTGTTGATTCGAACGGCTTTGCCCATTTTGCCTGGGTATATTACGGAAAACTGATGTATGGCACCAATGCCTCCGGCCGATGGCTGAGCTGGGCCCTGGCGGACAGCGGCCAAGTGACATCGGCGGATGTGGCGGTGGATGGTGCGAACAACATTCATATCGTCTATGGAGAAAACTACGCATCATTGAAATATATCCGCAATACGGACGGCACCTGGTCTGATCCGCAGATTGTGTCCGATGCCGCAGGCACGGCCTGGGCCCTGAGCATGGCCATTGGCGCAGACAACAGTGTGCACATGACATTTCTTGACTGCGGTCCGGCCTGCGCATCAAGCCTTTTTTATGCCACCAATCATGACCAGACACCCGGCCAGTGGGCAACCACGGCCATCCATCCCGCGGCCTACGACTTTGCCGCCCTGGCCCTGGACAGCGACAATCACGCGCACGTCAGTTTTTACAGCATGGAGGTGATTCCCGGAGATTACACAACCGGTGGTATCGGATATCTGACCAATGCGCCTGCCGGCGATTGGCAGCCAGCGGAGGAAGTGGATGAAGAATGGGCCGGCTGCCAGCTGGAGGGGATGGTGACGGACATCGTGGTGGATGCGGACAATATGCCCCACATCGTTTATGCCGGCGATGCCTATGGCAATTATAATGAAGACACCCAATATGCCTCCCGGGAAACCGGTGCCTGGGTTACTGATGTCATTGAGGAAGGCGAATGTGTCAGCTGGGGCAAGTCCATGGCGATTGATGAAAGCGGCAATGTTTATGTGGGCTATTTCCACGTTCCCACACTGAGCATGAAGATTGCCGATAAAACCACCGGCGGTTGGACGTTACGTACGCTGGCCGACGGTGGGAATTACAACGCCATGACGGTTGACCGTTACGGCCAGGTGCATATCGGCTACACCGACGACCAGGGGCGCATCATATATGCGGCTCACCAAACCATGACGGACGCGGACGGTGACGGTGTTGGCGACGAAGAAGAAGATGCCGCCCCAAACAGCGGGGACGGCAACAGCGACGGCATAGCGGACAGCGGACAGAGCCGGGTTACCTCACTCGAGACCTCAGACGGTCAGCAGTTTGTCACCCTGGTTGCGCCGGCAGATACCGTTTTGACACAGGTCCGGTCGGTTGTGAATCCATCTCCTGCAGACGCGCCCGAAAACACCGATTTCCTGTACGGGTTCTTTGATTTTATCCTGCTGGGCGCTGAGATCGGCCAGTCAACGACTGTGGATTTAATCCTGCCGGACGCCTCAGCCAATACCTACTTCAAATACGGTCCCACGCGGGATCAACCGGAAAACCACTGGTATTCATTTGCCGACGACGGCCAGACCGGCGCAACCGCTGCGGGCAGCACCATGATATTAACGTTTATGGACGGCCAACGGGGCGACGCAGACCTGGCTGCCAACGGCATTATTCAGGACCCCGGCGGGCCGTCGGACGGTCCGGTAGGGCAGCAGCATATTCAGGTCTCACCGGCATCTCTTGATTTCGGAGACGTGGAAATCGAAACCACCGCGGATCTTTCCCTGGAAATCATGAACACGGGCACGGACGATCTTTATGTGAACGGCATTGCCGACCCCGATGCCCCTTTTGCCGTTGTCGGCGATTTCTGTTCCGGGAATACACTGTCGCCGGGCGCCTCCTGCGAGACGCTGGTCCGATTCTCACCGACTGAAGCCGGTAACAGCTACGCGGAACTTTCCATTACCTCAAATGATCCGGCGTTTCCGGTTGTGGTGGTCCCGCTGTCCGGTGCTGCCGTGCCTGTTGCCGAGCCAGCGATATCGGTTTCTCCAATAAACCTGGATTTCGGCGATATTGCTGTGGGAAGCACCGAAGATCTGTCGGTAACGGTCACCAATAAGGGATTCTCGACGCTTCATCTCGGCGATGTAGCAGCATTGGCCACCCCATACAGCATCATCACAGACAATGTTTCCGGAGCGGTCCTGAGTGCCGGCGATGTGGCCGCACTGACCGTCCGCTTTTCGCCTACAAGCCCGGGTGTTATGAACGATTCGTTGGATATTCCATCGGACGACCCGGATCAACCGTTGGTCACGGTTTCCCTTAGCGGTAACGGTATTGGCGATGACGCACCCGATATATCTGTGACCCCGGAGAGCCTTGATTTCGGGGGTGTTACAGTGGGCCAGGCAGCCGATCTGTCCCTGACCATTGCCAACAGCGGCAGCGATGATCTTCTGATCAACGGCGTCTCCGCCTTGGCCGCCCCGTTCAGCCGCATCACTGACACATGCGGCGGCCAGACGCTGGCACCGGGTAGCGAATGCAGCATTGCCATCCGTTTCTCGCCTTCCACCGAAGCGGCATTTCTGGAGCAGCTTTGGATATTCTCCAGCGACCCGGATGAAGGTACGGTCAGCGTAGACCTCTCGGGCCAGGGGCTTGCGGCGGAAAATCCGGCAATGAGCGTATCTCCGGACGCGCTCGATTTTGGTGACGTTGCCACGTCAGACACCTTTACCATCAGCAATGCCGGCACCGGTGTGGTGAGCTGGACCATCAGCCCGGCCCTGCCGGACTGGGTGACTGTTGCCCCCATGAGCGGCGACACGGCTGCTGGTCCTTCCACTGTTACGGTGACGGTGGACAGGAGCCAGGCCCAGGGTTCCGGGATCCACAATACCAACATCCTCATCTCCTCCAATGGCGGCAACGCCTCGGTTTTTGTCCAGATCGAAAAACCGAACGCTTCTGATCCGGTGGCCGTGGCCACGTTCTCCCCGGATAATGCGCCGGCCGGTGATCCGGTGCAGTTGGATGCCACGGAATCTTATGATCCGGACGGCGATGCCATTGCAACTTATCAATGGAGCTGGGAATTTGATCCCGACACAGAGACCTATCCTCCCGCCTATGGGGCTTATATTTCCGATTCTAATTCCCCCACGCCCATCCTTACGTCACCCGGCGCTGGCGAGCAGACGGTTGCGCTTACAGTGAGCGACGGCACTCGGGAGAGTGCCAGAGATGTCATTACCATTCATTTTACGGACAATCCGTCCCCCAACACACCGCCCATCGCAGATGCCGGCGGGGATCAAACAGCCGATGTAGGCGAATCGCTTAACTTGGACGGCACCGGTTCATATGATCCGGACGGCAGTCCCATTGTTGATTATAACTGGACGCTTGTCGGGTACGAAGCAGAGGAGATTCCGCCCATGGCGGTAGGTGCTTTGCTGACCGACGCCCAGACCGCCACCCCGACCTTTTCCTGCACCCGTATCGGCCGGTTTTTCCTGTCCCTGGTGGTGACAGACAGCCGGCGGGACCAAAGTGACCCTGACCTGATTACCATTACGGTTCAGACGGTTCGGGATGACACGGGGGATCATTCGGATGCCGACGGGATCCCCGACGCGGATGAGCTGGGACCGGACGGCGCAGAATTCGACTATGACGGAAACGGCGACGGCATTCCCGACCGCACCCAGCCCGGTGTTGCATCCCTGCACACCCAATCGGGGCTCGAATATGTTTCCCTGGCATCGTCCGGCGGCACATTCTTGAGCAATGTTGAAACAGCGGATGAGGATTCCATTGGCAATCTTCCGGTCGGTTATACCTTCCCGTTCCAATTGTTTTCCTTTACCATCAACAATGTCGATCCCGGCGGAACCGCTATCATTAACCTATATCTGCCCGATGGTACGGACGTCGAGCGCTATTTCAAATACGGTCCCACACCGGGCAATACAGCGCCGCACTGGTATGAATTCATGTGGGACGGTACAACCGGCGCCCAAATCAACGGCAACATTGTTACCTTGACTTTCGTGGACGGACAGCGGGGGGACAGCGATTTAGACGGTACCAATGGAATGATTACCGACCCGGGCGGACCGGCCATCAAACAGGCATCCCCGGCACCGTCAGGCGACAGCGGAGGCGGGTGCTTTGTTAATAGCATATTCTGAGCCGAGCAGGATATCACCGCGTCTTTTGTTTTCGTGCTAAGCGAAGTCAATAACCACCAATTTTAGGGGTGGCTTGAGTCATTCCATAGTTTGTGCGTTGAGCTATGCTTTTAACTTTATGTATTTGCCATCTGACGTATTTTCGGATCTGTTCCTCATAGAGGCCTATCGTGCTTACACAATACCCCCTTTGCGCCAAAATTCCGCCCCCAGTATCGTTTCTTGAGTACACCATGCTTGCCACGGCTGACAGGATTCCAGGCACTCCTTGAATTTGTACCTTGAATCCGCCATTGCTCAGAGCCGCCACGTCCGAAATGCTGCCTGTCCATAGCCGCAAGGTGCATTTTTCCGACCCAAACTTTAAGTTTAGGACCCCAGTAAAATGCACTGACACGAAGATGATCTGCCCTTGACGACAGCCGTAACTTCTGAGATAATAAGATAAGTAAATTGATTCATCCGGTAAATGCCGGGATGGATTCGTGAATAAAATATAATCGAAGTTTGAAGTACCAATTATCCCTGAAGCCATATGCCTGACGTTTGAGGGTTTTGATTTTATTGTTCATCCCTTCGAGCGGAGCGGTAGAGATCCGATGATTAAAATAAGATAGAAGCCCTTGTAGATGCCGCTCTATGGTTTCAGCCAATTTGGTAAAATGCTTTATGCCTAAATCTTTGGCTTGAGAGATCCAATGATCCAGGAAATTCCGGCCACTTTTTTCATTATCGAACCTCCAGAACATGCGGAGATCCTCTTTCAAAAGATAGGAGAGATAAAGAGGCTCATTGATTTCCGTTAAATGCATCAGCCGATCAAAGCCATCT
>JAIPJV010000096.1 GCA_021734005.1 Fidelibacterota bacterium | reverse complement strand
GCCGAAGTAGATAAGGTGAAGCATGTAAGTATTTGGAAAGGGTTGGGCGTCGCCTTGATTGGAATGCTTGCTATTTCCAGTGGAGCCATTTTAATTTCTCAAATATATATTGGCAGATGGAATATGGTAAAGTTGCTGATCCCAATTGTAGTTATATTATCTATTTTTTCGATCAAATTTTATAGAAAATATATTGATAAGTTGGAACATAGATTAAAATAATATTTAATCTCTGATATGAACCTGCTTTAAGCGTTTGTGCTTTATATAAGGCTTATAAATCACCTGCAGAGCCAGAGCCAGTGCTCCTTTCAAACAAGCTGTATCGCCACCTAATTCACCTATAACAATCGAACTGGCATCAAAAGGAATATCTCGCATATTGCTTTTTACAAACTGCTGGACTTTAGAAAACAGGTATTTAGAATTTTCTATCACAGTACCGGATAAAATTATTAGGTTTGTATTAATTGTTTTTATTAATTCAGTGCAAACTATTGCTAAAATCATAGCATATTCATCGAGTATTTCTTGAACATTGCTATTTCCTTGATCTGCTAACTTCAATAATTCAATTATATTATATTCACCAATAGGTTTTTCAAGACTTTTTCCCTTGAATTCCATCTTCATTTTTAATACATCAAATAGATGTTCCTCGGATAAAAGATCACCAATGTATTTTTGGTTTGTATACAGATTCCTCAGAAAAGAGTGATTGGCCAGAAAATTGCCAATTTCAAGATAACCAATTTCACCAGCAATTCCGGAAGCGCCGCGGATTAACTGATTATCCATAATGATTCCAGCGCCAACACCAGCTCCTATCCAGATGGAAACAATATTAGATTCATCTTTGCCAGCTCCCACCAGATCTTCTCCAATGGCAACCATATTTACATCATTCTCTATAAGAACAGGTAGATTATAATGCTTGGAAAATCGACTGGCAAATGGTTTCTTTTCCCATCCTTTCATCGTATCAGCAAAAGTTAATTCACCTTTTTCATAATCGATAAATCCAGGCACACCAATGGCAATGCTGATCAATTTTTCAGATGGAATTTCCTGGCTCTCTAATAGATTATCTATTTTCTGAAAAGTTTTCTCAATAACCGAATGAAGATCAGTTCCCACCTGATAGGAAAAATCAGTTTTGGCAATAATATCGGATTCAATGTTGGCAATCGCAATATGCGCTTTTTTTCGCTTATATTCAATTCCTATTACATAGCCTTTATTAGGGTTTAATTTTATTAAGGTCGGTCGCTTTCCGCCTTTGCTGGTGGATTCTCCCTTGCCTGCAACCAGAATGTAGCCTTCTTTATCGAGGCGTTTGATTATTTCAGAAATAGTAACTTTAGTAATATTAGTTTTCTCTGCTAATTCACTGCGGGAAATTGGTGCTTCATTCTTTAGCAGGTTTAAAATTTTGATTTCGTTCAATTCTTTGAGGATCTGAATATTTTTATTATTCATAATAATCTCATTATTTAATCAATACCATTTTCTTAATCAGGCTATTTCCAGACGAACTGAGCCGATAAAAATAAAGGCCGCTTGATAATTCATCCATATTGCAATTGATCCGATAACTTCCTTGATTAAGTTCTCTATCCAGTAACAATTTAACTCTATTTCCTCTAATATCAAAAATTGATAGATTGTATTCATCTCTTTGCTCTATATTGAATTTGATAATGGTGGAAGTATTGAAAGGATTTGGGTAATTTTGCTCCAATTCAAAAGTATTGGATGTTTGTATTTTAGAATTATTTTGATCCTGGTTTATTACCGAGGTTATATATTTTTCAGGACGATTGGTATTAAGCAGCATAACAGCGTCGGCAAAAACATATGAACCATTACTTTTGGCAGCATTTAGAGTTAATATCTTTTGGTTTGAACCGGCTTCAAGATAAATATCAGATAATTTTTCCCATCTTCCAGCATTTCCTGAAACGGTTTGATCTACAAGATTGACCTGTTCTCCATTTTTGCTGTTAATTGTATAATGAGCTTCGCTACTAGCATTTACCTGAGTATTGACAAACGTATATATCTCATACCACCCAGATTTTTCAATATCAAAATAGTAGATGAGACTATCATTATTTCCGGCATCAGCATAAATGCACTGACCATTATAGAGCGGAATGCCCCCTGAATATTTTTGCCAGCCATCAGTTTTAATTGTACTAGAACTTGTATCATCAACTATTTCAGTGGGTAGGCGCCAATTAGAGGAACGATAGGGGATAAGCGAGGGTTGACTATAGACTGTTTCTTTCATGTGCGTTAAATAGTCATTTTCATGCCAGATTAAATTAGCATGAAACCAGTGAACATTTCCGCCTAATTCTTTTTCCCGGGTAGTATTAATCATACCTTCAAGCTGATCGGGGTCAGTATAAGATCCATTGGCAATTGTCGTTACGCCAGGATAAATTAAGTTGAAATCATTCACTTGAGTGAGTTCTGAATTGTTTTCTAGCTGGTCGGTAAAATAACTATTGCTGTTGTAATAAAGCATTGGCACAACAATGTCCAGGTGACCATTATTAGCCCATTCTGACCAATCCTGGCAAAATTCTATAGGGCCCCAGGGAATAGTAGCATTGGATATGATAGTTTCAGGATTAGTAGTTTTTAAGGAATCATAAAATCGACCAACAAATTCCGTTAATTTATCAGCCCTCCATTGCACCCATTCTTGATCTGATATATCTGTAGGTGGTTCGGATCCGTCATGCTCCTGTTTGTAGAGATTAATGGTCAGACTGTCGTATCCGCAATCATGGGAAGGATAACGAATTCGATCCAATTGAATACCATCAACATCATATTTTTGCACAATTTCCTGGGCCAGGTCGATAAGAAACTGCTGAACTTCCGGGTGACAGTGAATCATAGAGGGTCCAGCCTGCCCATAATAGGCCGTACTGCCATCTTTCTTTTTTGCAAACCATTCCGGTTGCCTTTGAAAAAGAGGGCTACTAGTATTGGCCGCTCCATTAAAACCGGCTTCGAACCAGGCCTCAACCTGTAATCCGGCTCGATGGGCTTCAACAACCATTTCAGCAAGCACATCCCGGGTTGGCTGATCATGGTCAGCCAGATTAGGATCAGTATAATGACCTGAATATTTATGAAATACTTCACTTTTGAAATAGGGATAACCATAGCGCCATACATCAACATAAACTATATTAAAATTAGCATCTGCAAGTTTGTTCATAGTTGTTACAATCTGATCAGTAGATGGAACATTTGTACCGGCCCAGGCAACCCAGGCTCCCCGTAATTCCTGGGTCTGACCAAATAAACCCGAGAAAAGGAAAACTAGTATTAGGATTGAATAAATAATTTTTTTCATTGAACTCTCAAGTTAATTAATCCAGATATTGATGCTCTACTTCAGTAAAGCCATCTTTCTTACACCAATTACTTTAGCATCGACAGTTAGTTTGTAAAAATAGATTCCACTGGCTTGATCTTGAGCATGGAAATTATATTTATAATGGCCGCTTTTCTGTTCTCTGCTTACAATTTCTTCAACCAATCGCCCCTGAAGATCAAAGACTGACAGTTCCACATTGCCACTATTGGATAATGTGTATTCGATTGTAGTAACTGGATTGAATGGGTTGGGATAATTTTGCGAAAGCTGGAATTGTTCGGGCTGATAATTATTATCGACAACATCAGTGCCAGTCCCAACTTCCTGAACATCAAAGGCGGGATAAATACCATGTCCCAGATCATCAAATTGATAATAACTGGTAAAGGAGACTCCATTTCCGGTTTCATTATTATTGGGGAAGGCAGCCATAACGTCACCATCAGAAGCTGTTTCTGCAAGGTAAACCTTAACCTGCATTTTGCTTATATCGTTTCCAATACCCTGGGGACTGCGGGCAACCCCGATTTCAGTGATCAGGCTGTCATTACCATCGCCAATAATACACATAGCACCGTAATTTATATCGAGCCCTTCGATAGTGCTCTCATTCCATTCAGATCCGTTCCACTTAAAAACTTTGCCTGTAGTCCATTTATCAGTAACAGGATCATTTACCAGATCTGCCCAATCATCGGAATCAAACTGCACAACCACGTCTGCATTAAATGGAAGTTCCTGAATACTGGAGGCTCCATCCGGTGGGGAAGTAGTTCCGTTTGAGCCATCGGGATCAGTATTAAAAGCAATATACAGACCCCGTTCTTGATAAGGAGCATACAGAGTATTACCGCTAATAGCAGTATAAATAATGTCGTCAGACCAGGTCAGATAAAGGGCTCTATCATTTTCCGTTTCCAATCTTTCATAATGGGTGTATTCTTTCTTTTTACCATCCAGTTGAATGGCCAACATCCCAGTATCTCTAGGTGTACCTACTTGAACTAAACTATCCATATTTAAAGATGAAATAAATTCTGTTCCATCTAAAACATATAGATTGTGCCGGGTCGTATCATAATCAATTACTGAAGTTGCGTTAATATTCCCGGTTGCCAAAGAATCAGATCTATTACCAAAATAATCAAGCGTGTAAGTGCCTAATTCATCAACATTATATTGAATTGTTAGAATTGTATGGGCCTGGGCATTAGTGTGAATAGCTGAAACCAAATTATAAGGCCCTATTTTCCAGTGGTGAGCTGCTCCTGCAGCCGCTCCAATCATAGTATCGGTTGGAACTTCAACCAAAGTATTTCCTAATTCATCAACAAGGCGAACAGGGGGATCAGAAGTCCCGGCCCCACTAATCCATAAATTACCACCGGGTTCTACGGGAGAAATACTATGACGAGCCGCATTTATTGAAGGCAAACCAATAGTATTTTCAACATAGGTATCATTTGAGGTTGATCTAATAATAGCCAGAGTATCGCTATTGTAAGCACTTGAGTATAGATAAGTATTATCCCCAGAACCAACTGCTGTAAATGAATCACCATATCTATTTCCACTCATAGCATTTTCAAAAATAAGTTCAGGCGCAGAGGATTCATCTTTATATTTATATATCTTAAATTTATCATTAGGACTATATTGTGGTACACTTAAGTTACAAACATAGATAGTGCCATCATCTGAAACTGAAACCTGGTTCAGACGATATGTTCCTCCTTGAAAACCGGTATCAGTTGTATCAAGCATTCCAATAGTCTCTCCATTTTTCGGATTTAGAATTACGACTCTGGCTTTGTTATCAACACGGGTTGCAACATAGATATGATCAGTTTGGGGACTATAAGCCATACCTCTTGTCAAATCCTCAGGTGTCATATATTCTTCTGTAGTCCAATTCAAAGAATAAGAAAATGCTGGAGTAGATACCAGCAAAATTAATAATATACAACTTAATAAACGTTTCACCATTTCCTCCTTAATTATTTTATTAGTGCCATTTTTTTGATTCCCATAATTTTACCATTGAGATTGAGCTGGTAAAAGTATATTCCACTTGCTAGCCGGGAACCATTAAATTTGATCTGATAAGTTCCTTTATTTTGTCTTGTATTAACTAAAGTTTCAACAAGTTGTCCCTGTAGATTGTAAATAGTTAATTTAACTTTTCCTGAAGAGGGAAGACTATATTTAATATTTGTAACTGGATTAAAAGGATTGGGATAATTTTGCTGGAGTTTGTATTCTTCCGGTTTCTAGGTATTCTGATCGATTCCAGTACAGGTGCCTATCTTTTGCACATTGTAGGCAGGATACATTCCTGAAGACAAATTATCAAACTGATAATAAGTATAGAAAGATACACTCTGTCCCGTTTCATCATTATTTGGGAAGGAAGCAAGTACTTCACCATCAGAAGCAGTTTCTGTAAGATATGCTTTAAACTGAATACTGCTTACATCAGTGCCAATTCCCTGGGGATTACGAGCAACTCCAATTTCTGTTAGCAGACTGTCATTACCATCGCCAATTATTGCCATAGCACCATAGTTAATATCCAGGCCTTCAATTGCACTGGAATTCCATTCAGAACCATTCCATTGATAAACTTTGCCTGTAGTCCATTTTTCTGCAACTGGATCATCAACCAGGTCGGCAAAATCATCGGAATCAAATTTTACAACAACATCGGCATTGAAAGGTAATTCCTGAATACTTGAGGCTTCGTCCGGCGGTGTGGTGGTTCCGTATGTACCATCAGGATCAGTATTATAAGCCAGATACAGACCACGTTCCTGATATGGCGCATACAGAGTATTGCCGCTAATTGCGGTATAAATTATTTCATCTGACCAGGTAGTATAGAGTGTTCGCCTAACATATTTATTGAGTCTGTCGTAATGAGTGTATTCTTTCTTCTTCCCATCTAGCTCAATTGCAAACAGGCCTGTGTCACGAGGAGTAGTAACTTTAGCAAGGGAGTTGAGATCAAGAGCAGCCAAAAAATTGTTACCATCGAGACAATACATCCAATTGCGAGTACTATCATATCGCAAAACCGCTGTTGCATTAATATTACCAGTCGCCAGACTATCGGAGATATCGCCAAAATAATCAAAATTGATTGTACCTAATTCATCTTCCTGATACTGAATTGTTGTAATTGTATGGGCTTGTGCATTGGCGTTAATGGCTGATATAAGATTATATGGACCAAGATTCCAATGAATTGATTCACTGGCGGCTCCACCTATCATTGTACCGCTGGGAACTTCTGCCAGAACCTCACCCTGGCTGGAAATTAATCTAACAGGTGGATCTGTAGTTCCTGCACCACTGATTAATAATCTTCCACCGGGTTCAAGAGCTGTTATTCCGTGTCGGGCACTATTTTTTGTAGGTACAGGGATAAAGTGATCAATCTCAAATATATTCCTGGAGTTTAATTTTAGAACTGCTATTTGATTATTTTCCCAACCGCTAGTGTATAAGTAAGTACTATCGCCGGAACCGATTACTTCAAAAGAAGCCCCATACCATTCACGAGTATTAGATTCATCACCGGAGTCAAGCATTTGATCAAAGACGAGTTTAGGAGTAGATTCCTCGTTTTCATAACGCCACACCTCGAAATTCCAGCCACTTATATCATCGCCAAGATTACAGACATAAATATGGCCGTCACCGCATATGTCTATCTGGCTGAGTCCTTCTTCTGATTGAACAGCAGAGAGACCGGTAGTATCAAGCTGGCCTAATGTTTCTCCCGAATCGGGATCCATTACTTCAATCCGAGGATAAGGGTCTGAACGGGTGGCAACAAGTAAATGATCAGTATGTGGATTCCACACAACTCCCCGGGTAGGATCGTAATCTCCACTTTCAAAAAGTTCGGTATTTTTCCAGATAATTTCATAAGGTCCGGCATTGATCAAAGAAATGCTAAAAATTATAAGCGAAATTTTTAATAAAAATAATTTGATTTTGTTCATTGTAAAACCCTTTGGTAAAAATTTACAAAGAGTAATAAACTCCTGCTTTTATATTGAAACTCTGGAATCCATTTACGCC
>JAIPJV010000095.1 GCA_021734005.1 Fidelibacterota bacterium | reverse complement strand
TTGGCATAAAAGAAGAAAATATTGATAATATTGCCCATAGTCTTAACACAACTACTGAGCAATTGTATCCAACCAATTTTGATATTATTCCAAATTATCCCCTGGGAATGAAATTGTTTTTTGAAAATACCTGGATTACTGAGGTCTCCAGCTTTGACTGGAATTCAGATGCTATTAGTGTTGAGGCAAAACTTGAGCAGTGGATAGTTAATGGTCATCGTGCTGTTGGCGATTATCAACTAAATTTTTCAGGTAATAGTGGGCCTTCTTTTCAACCTGAGAATGATGAATACGGCGAATTTGATCAGCTTTCTATAAATGTTCAGGCTGAAAATACATATGAAGATCGGGCTATTGACATTGCTGTTAAGGATAATGGTGATGGTAGCTTTGGAATTGAAGATACTCTGGTATTTTTCGAAAGTCTGCCTGCTTCTACCCAAAATGATCCGGATGCAGTCCAAAAGCATGCTACCTGGATGATAAGTTTTGTACAGGGCGATCAGCTACCTGATGACGGAACTTTAACAATAACCACTTCGAAACCACTCGACAGTACCGACCAATTTGCTATCAATATAAAAGGAGCAGTAGCAGAAAAAGTTAATCTGGAAAACATAGATGAAAAAGATAAACAAATTGGAGTTGTACCAAATCCATACAAGACAACAGCCGTTTGGGAACCCCGTCTGCCTAGCATTGAAACTGGTCGAGCTGAACGTAAAATTGAGTTTGTAAATGTACCACCTGGTTCGACAATAAGAATTTATACGGTTCGTGGTGACCTGGTCAAAACCCTTCATCATGATGGAGCCTATTCCAGTGGATCCGTACCCTGGAATTTGATCAGTAGAGATGATCTTCCGGTTGCTTATGGAGTCTATGTCTATCATGTATCCGGTCCAAAATTAAAAGAAGATTTTATAGGAAAATTCGCAGTGATCAAATGATTAATAAAGGGATACTATATGAACAATTTAACTAAATTTATACTCTCTGGTTTAGTTCTATTCAGTACATCAGCATTTGGCCAGTATATTGAATCCGTGCCGCCTACGGAACCGGAGCTAAATGCTGTTTCAGGAGACGGTTACGTAAAATTGTACTGGAATTCTGCACCTGAAAATGATGTTGACAGTATCTTACAGAAATTATATCCTAATGATCAATCTAAATGGAATAATTTTGAAGGCTACAAAATCTACAAAGCCACCGATCATAAATTTGAAGAAGTCAATACTATAACAGATGGTATGGGAAATCCCATTTATTATGAACCACTTAAGGTTTTCGATAAAATCAATGATATAGAAGGACATTATAAGGGAAACAGCGGCCTTGGAATTCCACTGGTATTCACAAATACGAGTAATAACACTTTTGAAAATAGTTTGCCACCCTTTCATCCTGATATTCAGCCCCGGGAAACAGTCAGTGATGCGGGAGCCGATTTTATGGATCAACCCAGTCAGGGAACCTGGAAATTGCATATCTCGGATTTTGATAGCAGTAAAAATATTGGACAATTAAAAGATTGGAGTATAGGATTCAAAACTACAGGTGAAACGGATTATACCAAAAAAAGTGGTACACTCTCAGGCATGAATGTGATCGAAAACCCGGAATTTGATCAGTATTCCAATGGCGATTTGACCAATCCGGAAGTATGGGAAAAATATCAACCAGGAACAATGCAATTCTATGGCGAAAATGATAATGGCGAAATTGATAAGAAACTGCGGGTTAATATATCCAATTTTTGGGATGTAAGCACCAGTAATCAGATTCGATATGGTGATTTTGAAAGTTCCAGTGAGATTCAGGATTGGAATTTACTCTACGATCAGTCTGCTGTTGATATTGCCTGGGTAGAAGGTTATTCAGAAGACTCTACCGGCTGGATGAAAATGGATGTAAACACAGATACTATTGCAGGTGTTGGCTGGGACCTCCCCGAAAGTTGGCGAATTCCTGCTAATGATGAAGATGTCTGGGGCGCTGCTATCAGTATAAAAGCAGGCGGTGAGAACATTCCCGATGATGCAGAAATTTATTTAGAACTAAACAAGGGAGTCGAAAAGAAACTTAAATTAGGTACTCTGCGAAGTGATACAACAACATATAAATATTACCGTAATCTGGTCAATGATCTTGCTAATGTAAGAGTTTATGTAAAAAATGCCAGTGGTGCTACAATCTATTTTAATTATATCAAAGCTTCTGATGCTGAAATATTAACCCAGGAAGTCTATCAAAGGTTACAAAGAGTTGTGCCAGGTGCGACTTATACCTGGGAAACAAAAGTCTATGAAAATGATCCCAGTATAGAAGTTACACCGGGATATAGAGCCTATCGCCCCAATGAAAAAATTGAAGAATTTAAACAGCATGGTGTAGAAAATACTGCTAATAGCGAAGATATCCAGACCTTTAGCAGAACTTTTACTGCGCCGGCTGATCTGCAGGATGGAGTTTTTTATTATCGTTTTGATGTACTTGCTGATGAATGGGTTGATACTGCGGAATTTTATATTGATAGTCTGGAAATGGTAGGCAACAGTAAATGGGGATTGAATATGTATCCTCAGATAAGTTCAGAAATTGAATTTGATGAGGCCATGAACTGGGATGATTTCCAGGTCAATCTGGATATAGAACATCCCTGGCTCTATGAATTAAATATTAATCTGGAATCGCCTAATGGTGAAATATTTAATCTGATGAATGGTGAATATACTCGCAGTTATCTGGATGGTACTAATGGAATTGCACCTTATTTAGGAGATAACAGCGGTTTGGAATATGCTTTTACAGATACCAGTGTCAATAATGGACAGCGCTACTTTTACGCGGTCGTGGCTTTTGACCATGGTGATTCTCTTTATAATGTACTACCGTCTGAATGTGACAAAGAAATCAGCATAGAAAACGATGAATTTGTATTTGATAAAAACACTGTATCAGTGATTCCCAATCCTTATAGCAAGGGCTATGAACCGCCCTCTCTTGTTGATAATGGTATTTATCACGAGGGCCCGGCAACTGGTGACATAAAGGTTAGCATTTTGGATCCAACTGCTATTAATGATCAAAATGAATATAAATTATATTTTTACGATAGTTCTAATGATCCTAATTATACTCCCGATTCTACTGTAAAATATTTTCTCAAAAATACGAGAGCATATGGAGTGATTAATCAGACTACTGGTGATACTATAATCGATTATAATACAGCTATTAGACAGCCTTCTCAGGTTTTTGAAGGGCTTCGCCTTAATCTTGATAATGCTGAAAGGGTTGACATTTTACAGGATAGTGTCAAATGGTTTGGAAGTGATTACAATCATCCTAAAATTAAAACCAGTTTGTCAGACCTGAGTGGTTTACATTATCCCTGTAAATATAAAATTATTTTTTCAGATACAACTGCCGATACTTCAGTAGCTTACAATCAATTTCCAGTAAAATTAAAAAAACAGCCGGCCAATTTTAGAATTGTCAACCTATTAAATAACAAGCCTGTTGATTTTGCCATTCGGCCAGTATCCAATAGTGAAGACTTCATAATTTATCCTATGTTTGCCGATACAATGGACACAACCAACAACAATTATCCCTATAAATCAGGATGGTATGTAAAATTGACTTTTGAAAGTGACAATTTTCTGGCTAACCAGTCAGGTGATATTGGAGGTTATCAAAACTGGCAGGATCCTGATAGTACAGTTTCAGCCGACCGGGTGAGTGGTTTTGGTAATGTTCCTATGTTTGAATTTGGAGAAGCAACAAAACTGTATTGGGAGGATGAAAATATACCAACTGAGGACAATCCAAAATATGTGACTTATTCAGCAGATTCGACTTTTCAGCCCGGACTTTATTATTTAAATGTATTTCTAAAAGCTTCCAGCCCTCAGGAAATCACTGCAGGAACGGAAACTGTAGATACGACCTTTTCCATTACCACTGATTATGTAGAATATACAATTCCAATGGAACTTGAAGAAACCGGCAATTTTAAGATTACCTGGAAGTCAACCGGTGATGATGAAATGTGGGTTTATGACTTGCGATTGACTGAAAAATATCGTTATCAAAAAGGCGATTATTTAGTTGTGCCAACCACTGTACAATTCAGCAGTGATGATTCTTATACTTTCACAACCCAGGCAGCCCAGGAAAATATAACTGAAGATAAAGCCAACTGGGAAAATTTTAGCGTAGTTCCCAATCCTTATATTTTGACATCTTCCTGGGATCATCCAAGTGACGTGCCCGGTCAATATCCCAACAAGATCTCTTTTATTAATGTCCCCTCAGATGCTGTTATCAGAATATTTACAGTTCGTGGCGATCTGGTCAGGAAACTGGAAAATACTGGCAGTGTATTCAATGGGAACATTGATTGGGATCTGACCAATAGTTCTGGAAAAAATGTCTCCTATGGAATTTATGTTTATCATATAACCAGTAAAAAAATAGGTGATAAAGTTGGTAAATTTGCAATTATTCGCTAAAAAAGGTAATTATATGAATAGAGGTATAAAAATGAAAAAAGTGACCACAATTTTATTAGTAATGATCTTTCTTGTTTCATTACAAACAGCGAAAGCTCAGAGCAAAGTGGGAACATCGGCAGCCCCGTTTCTCAATATCGAGATGGGCCCACGGGCAATTGCAATGGGTGGAGCCTACACAGGTCTGGCAAATGATGGTTCGGCTATTTTCTGGAATCCAGGTGCAATGTCAAGAACAGAACAAAACATGGCTTATTTTACCTATTTGAAATGGTTTGCTGAAATTGACATTCAGTTTGCTTCAGTCACTTATCAGTTGCCGGGATTGGGAACAGTTGGATTAGGAATGACCTATGTTGATTATGGTCAAATGGAAGTTACAACAATCGAGAATCCATATGGAACTGGTGAATATTTTTCCGCAAGTGATCTGGCTCTGGGAGCTTCCTTTGCCCGTAATTTGACTGACAGGTTTAGCATTGGTGGTACTGTAAAATACATTAACAACTCCATTTATAATGAAGATGCCGAGGGAATTGCTATTGATGTTGGAACTTTATACATCACCAATTTCAATGACATGAGACTAGGTATTAGCATCTATAATTTTGGTAATAAGATGCAAATGAGAGGGAGAGACCTTTTTACTCACCACGATATTGACGAATCTGTATATGGCAATAATGAAGAAATCATCGCTGAACTCAGAACTGAAAAATGGAATATGCCTTTAACCTTTAGAATTGGTGCTGCTATGCCGCTGATCGATAATTCTACTCATAAACTTTGGATAACTGGTGATGGTGTCTATCCCAGTGATAATGTTAAGATGGCTAATTTTGGGGCTGAATATACTATCTTCGATCTTTTTTCTCTACGTGCTGGTTATAAGAATATGTTCCAGGAATCAGGAGAACAGGGGTTGACTTTTGGCAGCGGTGTTAGTTTTGATGTGCCATCCAGCATTTCCATTGATTTTGACTATGCCTTTCAGTCCTTTAATCATTTAACCAATGTTCACCACTTTGCAACCTGTGTAGTTTTCTAAAAACCGGACAAATGACCGGTTAATGTATTCTTTAACTGGATATTTTATCTAATTATTTAAGAAAGGAGGTAAGTCAAAAAACAAATTTTGTGAATGTATCCAAGTATTTTTAATAGAACCTAATTAAAGGAGGAAAGTTATGAAGAGAAAGTTAACTGTATTAATGCTTTTGCTATTGTCAGCTTCTGTTATCAGTTTTGGAGCAGTAATCAATAGCGAAACATTTAATGGTGGTCTTGGCTCCTGGACACAGTATAGTGTTACTGGTAGCCAGACCTGGTATCAGGATGACTATGATAATGATTATTTTGCCAAAATGAGTGGTTATGATGGCGGTAGTAATGAAAATGAAGATTGGTTGATATCGCCAGGATTCGTGCCTGCTGATTATGAAAATCCAATCATGTATTTTCAAAATGCATGCAATTATCCCGGTCCTGATCTTCAACTAATGGTTTCAACAGATTATGATGGTAGCAGTGATCCATCAACTCAGGGTACCTGGACAAATATTACTGATCAGGCTACCTGGTCAAGCGGTAGTTTTAACTGGGCTTCATCAGGTAATATTGATCTTTCATCTTACACTCCTGGAACTACCTACGTTGCTTTTAAGTATACTTCTACTGCTGATGAAAGCAAGACCTGGGAAGTTGACGACATTGTTATAGCTGAAGACAAACCTCTTGGTCATGTTACTTTTCAGGTTAATATGGCAGCTCAGATTGAAAATGGTACTTTTGACCCCTCCGGTGATTTTGTTGATGTAACTGGTGACTTTGCAGGATGGGGAACAAGCCTGTATCAACTTCAGGATCTTGATGGTGATTCAGTATATACAACAACTGTTGCTGTTGATACTGGTACTATTGAATACAAATATCGCTTAAACGGCAACTGGGATGTTGCTGAAGGTAGATCTAATCGCACTTATGATGTTGTCGAAGGCGATAGCGAAATTCCACTTGTCTGGTGGGATGATTTCAATCCCAATGCTGTTGTAGATGCTGAAATATATTTTTGGGTTGATATGAGCATTCAGTTGATGAACGGTAATTTTCAGCCTGGTAATGGTGATATAGCTATAGTTAGAGGAGCCCTTAATGACTGGTCAGGTGAAGCTGATCAATTAACTGAAGACCCTGCTACTGATGGATTATATACTTATTCCAAAGAAATGGACAGCCTTGCTCTGGGTGGAGGACATGAATATAAATTTGTAATTGTACCTGGTGATGATTCTGGCGATATGTGGGAAAGTATTGATAATCGCAGTTTTACTATCCCAATGGATCATGATTATACAGATTCCGACGGTGATGGCTACGTAGAAGTTGCTCTTGATACTGTTTTCTTCAACAATGTTGGTATGGAAGACATTGTGACTCAGGATGTTACAACCTACTTTACCGTTGATATTAGCTCTGCAATAAATGCCCTCAATGCAGGCGAAGCCCTCATTGACTCTCAGACAGATGCTGATACTATCAGTACTGTAGATGAAATTGATGCAGTTTACATTAATGGCCTCTTTGGTCAATGGTGGGACTGGGGTGCCGCACCTGAAGAATATAAAATGTATGATGACGGAACCCACGGTGATGAAACAGCCGGAGATGATATCTATACAACTGATATTCTTTACACAGCAGGTCAATCCAAAGAAGTAACCTATAAATATGGAATCAACAGCCTTGATAATGAAGCTGGATTTGCAGAAAACAGAAATTTGACTATTGATGATGCGAATTCTACTTTTGATCCTGAAATCGACTGCTTTGGTGAGCAAAATACTGATGATCGCTTGCCCTTCCCCGAATATACATGTGGAGAACCGGCAACTACAGTAACCTTTCAGGTTAACATGTCGGCCCAGATTGAGAATGGAAGCTTTGATCCGGCCAGCGATGTTGTTGGAG
>JAIPJV010000094.1 GCA_021734005.1 Fidelibacterota bacterium | reverse complement strand
TGAGCAAGCTTACTTGTTCAAACGGAAAAATACCGGAATTGAGATCCAGACACCGACTTTTCTGTCACGTTGCATAGCAGGTTTAAACTTAGTTCTTTTGATTGCATTAATTGCTGCTTCATTCAAACCAGTATTTGGAATACCCTGATCAACTTCGCATTCCTGCACATCACCATTTTTGTCGATAAAGGCACGAATAACAACTTTTCCTTCAATACCGGCCTCTCTGGCGATTTCAGGATAAACAATATTCTGTTGAATGGCCCTAAATCCGCCAATAGGCTGAGGAGCTTCATCATAAGCAATGAAACGTCTCCGTCTTCCACTGGATTCTTCCTCATCGGGTGGTGGAGGAGGAGCACTCCATTCATCGGCCTGGTAATCTTCGAAATCCTGCATATCAAATTCGAAATCTTCATTAGCCAGATCTTCATCTTCAGATTCAACAGGGATTGTGGCTTTGGAAGGTGGTGCTGCAGATTCAATTTTTTGTTCAGTTACAACAGACTCATCCTGTTTTATAAAACTTTTTTTCTGTTTAAGTTGAGTTGCTTCTCTTTTAAATTTCGGAAAAGCCAGCAGAAAGCTAATTAAAAATACCAAACTAATGACGAGACTAACTCGTAGTATAAATGGATACTTTAATTTTAAACTTACTTCTGGTTTTTTTCTAAGTATCATATATAATCCCTATGTTGCTGTTCTTGATGAATAATTTATCTTCAGAGCGTCTGCTTTTCGGAGTTCCCGGTGGACTTTGTCAATGACTTCCATAGGAGTCTTATGATCGGCTCGCACAGAGACAGTAAGTTGAGGATCGGCAACACGTTTTTTATACATTATATTTCTGATACTGGCCGGCTCTATAATTTTGCCATCAATAGAGATCATACCGGTTTTGGATATCCAAACTTGAGCTACATGAACTCTGGATTCAAGTTTCTGGATCTGTTTTGCTTCTGGTAATGTAATCGGAAGACCTTCAGATTTTTTCAATACAGAAGATACCATAAAGAAGAAGATCAGCATAAAAATAATATCAGGAAGTGAAGCAGTAGGTATGTCCGTTTTTCGTTCACTTTTTCTTTTTAATTTCATTATACCCCCTGTTATTGAGCGATGGAAATATTTTTAGCATTAACAGCTTTCAGTTTGTCAAGCACATCGATGTAATCCTGATATTTTGTCTTGGGGTGGGTTTTAACAGAAAAAATCATTTTAGGCTTGTTACTTATAATCTGTCTCAATTCACCAGCAAGATTCTGCATATCAATTTCTTTTTCATCAAGAAGGACTCTACCTTTGGGATCAACCATTACATTGGTAATCTGGTCTTTGTAGATCTCTTTTTCCTGACCTTCTCCAGGCAGAATTATACCAATACCCTTATCCATATTAATGGTAGTTGAGACCATAAAAAATATCAGAATTAGAAAGGAAATATCAGCTAGTGAGCCCTGAGGGACTTCAACATCTTCCCTTTTTTTGTTTTTATCTACTAACATATTTAAGCTCTTTTTTAGTCAATTTTTTCAGTCAATTTGTCCATTAAATTGATAGTATTTTCTTCCATATCAACAACAATTTTATCGACACGGGAGGTAAACAGATTATAGAAAACCTGAGTAATAATACCTACGATCAGACCAAACAGAGTTGTTAAAAGAGCCTGAGAGATACCACCAGCAACAACAGCCGGAGAAATATTATTTGCTGCTTCAATGTCCTGGAAGGCTTTTACCATACCAGCAACTGTTCCAGCAAAACCTAACATAGGTGCCACAGCAATGATCATCGACAGCCAGACCATACCTCTTTCAAGGAATGCCATTTCAACTGTTCCTGCATCGGAAATTGCTTTTTCAACTGAATTTATTCCATATTTTGTTCTTGATAGACCTGCATGGAAAATTTCAGAAACAGCACCAGGTGTGTTTTCACAAACCTCAAGTGCTTCTTGGACGCCGCCTTCTTCTAGAGCTTCGTTCACTTTCGGGATAAACTTTTTTGTAGACAGTGAAGATTTTGTAAGTGTGTAAATTCTCTCCAGTACAAGGACTAAAGCGAAAACCAAAAGACCTAAAATTGGCCACATGAAAGGTCCGCCTTGATTAAATAATTCAATCATTTGTGAGTTTCCTCCTTTTTTCACTTTTCAACATTCTCAACTAATAACTTTAAGACCATATAATTTAAATATCAACAATAATTATTACAACAATTATTTTTTATTCAGATTGCTCTCAAATAAACGCCGGGCTTCTGGCAATTTATCAAGAGCAAAATTAATCCTATAGTCATATTTTTGCACAATTTTATAGTATTGGTCATATCCCCAGAAATTTCGAGCCACTTCGGCTTTTATCCGATTTTTGATAAAATCTTTATCAGCATCAATCCTGTCAACTTCGATGCTATCCCTGATTTCTTCCTTGACCATATTTTTGAATTCTACATATTCTTTATCTGAAATTTGAAACTCGTTAACGAATTGTTGCTGTTTTTCTTTTAGTTCCTGATTTTCTGAAGCGTAGCGAGTGCCAAAATTAAATACAAAACGACTTGGATGTCTCAAAACAGTTGCTGTAGTTTCATTCAAATCCAGAGTATCTTCAACATGATAATCAGGAGTAATTCCTCCTCCGCCGTACACAGTTCTTCCACCTTCTGTAGTATATTTATGCTTATGTAAAAGAGTATCCCGCTCATCCATAACAGAATCTCTATTTTCATAGGCAAAAGTTTCATAGTAATCATTTAAATCGCCATTGTAGGGGCGTTGAATTAATCTTCCTGATGGAGTGTAATAGCGGGCAACAGTTATTCGAACAGCAGAACCATCTCTAAGTTTATACTGCCTCTGAACCAATCCTTTACCAAAACTTCTTTCGCCTACTATTAATCCGCGATCCAGATCTTGAACTGCTCCGGCTATAATTTCACTTGCACTAGCGGAACCTCTATTAATTAGTACGACCAGGGGGACCTCTTCATAACGGGAGGCCTCATTGGAATAATACTCGCTATTGGCTTCCGATTTCCTTCCTTTTGTGTAGACCAGCTTTTGTTGACCGGAAATAAAAAAGTCGGCAATTCCCACCGCCTGACCCAACAGGCCACCACTATTATTTCTCAGATCAAATATAAATTGCCGGGCACCCTGACCATAAAGATCTTTGAGCGCCTGCCTGACCTCCCTTTCTGAGGTCTCGGCAAATCTATTCAGATAGATGTAACCAGTACTATCATTGATCATTATTGATGCGGAGACACTATAGATCGGAATTTTATCCCGGACGATGGTAACTTCAAAATCTTTATGATTCTTGCGTTGAATGGTCAAGTCAACTTTGGAGCCCTGGGGACCTCGCAATTTCTTAAAGACCTCTTCCTGGGTAATATTATTAGCAGATTCACCATCAATTTCTACAATTTTATCTCCAGCCTGTAAGCCGACTCTCTCAGCAGGGGAATTGGCGATTGGTGAGATTACAGTTATATAACCGTTAAGTATATCAAATTCTATTCCGATGCCTTCAAACTCGCCGCGAAATTCCTCCTCTACTTTTTCCAGTTTTTTCTTTTTAATGTACACCGAATGGGGATCCAGTTCATCCATAATACCACTAATGCCACTATTGATTATCTTATCCCAATCCGGTACTTCAACATAATTGGTATTAATTAAACTGATCACCTGGTTTAGTATTTTTAATTTTAGATAAAGCTGATTAGCAGCTCGATAGACTCGGCCTGAGAAGATACTTCCCAGGATCAAAAAACCAATTAAAACACTTATAAATATTTTCTTTTTATTCAAGATAATCCTTATTAATTAAATAAGTTGCTTACTCTTGAGCAAACATTTTCCAGATAATCTTCATCAGCTTCTGTAAATGGATCAAGCTGGTGAGAATCAATATCAATTTGAGCTACATACTCTCCGTCATTAAATACCGGTACCACAATTTCGGATTTGACATATAAACTACACGATAAATAATTATTGAGTTTGCTGACATCGGGAACTACTATGCTTTCCTCTTTTTCAGCGCTTTGGCCACAAACACCTTTACCAAAAGGAATAACTTTGTGATCGGTAGGTTCACCAGTAAAAGGGCCCAGTTCCAGAACCTGCTCAGATCTATTGACAATATAAAATCCTACCCAGTCATAATGCTCTACATTCTCCTGTAAAAAATCACAAACAGCCTGCAGATTTTCGGTATTTGTCTCATTTTCTGAAAATAAATTTGTGAAATTTGGTTCTGGCAACCTTGCCATTTTCACCTCACCAATTAAACAATAAAAACAATTTCAAGGACTGAAAATTTAAACAATTCTATCAATAATTTAAAACCTAATGAAATTGGTTTGTTCCCTGATTATTTAAATAACTGTATCTGAATGGATGATTGTATTTTTGGGAATTACTGTGATTCCATCTTTAATCTCGTAATAATCACTTTCTTTATTTTCTACATTATCCTTATTAACTATTTTAACATTGTCTCCTATGCGAGCGTTCTTATCTATTATTGCATTTTTAATATGGCAATTCTGGCCTATTCCAAGAGGAGGAATATCCTGATTTTGAACTTCATCATAATAATCTGCTCCCATCAGCACAACATCCTCCAGTACAGATCCTTTGTCAACATAGGATCGCAAACCTACCACAGTGTTTTTTAACTTACATTGATTTATTTTGCCACCATCAGCCAGCAAAGAATTGGAAATCTTGGCATTGTCAACCCGGGATCCAGGGAGAGACCGGGCTCTAGTATAAACAGGGGCCTCTTCATCATAAAATGAAAAGGGTGGCTTATGACTGGCCAATTCCAGATTGGATTCAAAAAAGGCCTGAATCGTACCAATGTCTTTCCAGTAACCACTAAATTTATAGGCAAATACTCGATTGGATTGAATTATCAGCGGAATGATATCATGGCCAAAATCATGTTCATGGATCGTGTTCAATTTATCAATTAAAATATCAGTATTAAAAAGATAAATTCCCATGGAAGCCAGAAAAGGTTTATCATCGGGAAGGCCGGGAGATTTCAGGTGCTGTAAATCTTCTTTATCCGGTTTCTCTACAAATTTAATAATCCTGCTATTTTCATCTGTTTTTAAAATCCCTAGAGATGTTGCTTCTTCTGCTGTTACCGGTTGCACTGAAATTGATAATTCTGATTTTTTCGAAAGATGAAAGTCCCAGAATTTTTTATAATCCATTCGGTAAATATGATCACCTGAAAGCACAAGCGAATATTCTGCATTTGCATTGGTAATATAATTCAAATTTTGACGAACAGCATCAGCAGTCCCCTGATACCAATCCTTATTCTGCGCTGTTTGCTGAGCAGCCAAAATATCAACAAACCCCCCTGAAAATCGTCCCAAATGATAAGTATCATAAATATGACGATGTAAGGAATGAGTGTTAAATTGGGTTAAAACATATATTTTTTTAACATTGCTATTCAGACAACTACTTAAGGTAACATCAATTATCCTGTATTTACCAGCAATTGGTACTGCTGGTTTTGCTCTATATTTTGTCAATGGATACAAACGTGTTCCTTTTCCACCACCCAGAATAATTGCCAGTAATTGATCATGAATCATGTTTCCCCCAATTCTCGTTTAATAATTAAACTTACCGGATTTTATATTATTTCATTAGCGCTCATAAATGCTCTCTTCTTAATACTAAAATATAAAAAATTTCTCAATAAATAAATTGTTTTCTTTCAGTATTTAGAACATTTTATTAGTCCTAATACAAACAAATTATTCAAGAAAATCTATCACTTTTTGGGATAATGTTTTCCGTCAAAAGGATTCTATATGTTGCCGATGTAAAAATCAACTTATCAGCGCTACTCTACATTCAAACATGAATTCTTCCAATCATCCTATCCTCTCCTTTCCACTCTGAAAAATTATTCTTACACCACAACTTTTATTATTAGTCCAAGATAGTTAACTTTAAAACCCGAAAAGTTAGACAAGGGAGGTAAAATGAGCCAGGTAAAAATAATCGAAGGCG
Source organism: Fidelibacterota bacterium (assembly GCA_021734005.1). GTDB lineage: Bacteria > Fidelibacterota > UBA2242 > UBA2242 > JAFGTP01 > JAIPHI01. The sequence continues at coordinate 1,444 of JAIPJV010000094.1, read as the reverse complement.
ATATAACTCAACTTGAAGTTGATGCTATTGTCAATGCTGCTAACAGAAGTTTAATGGGCGGTGGTGGTGTTGATGGCGCTATTCACCGGGCCGCTGGTCCTGATCTGCTTGAAGAATGTAAAAAAATTCGCAGTGAGCAATTACCCCAGGGACTCCCTACTGGTCAGGCTCTTATCACAAAGGGTTACAACCTTCCTGCAAAACACGTTATCCATACGGTTGGCCCGGTCTGGCACGGCGGTGATAATGAAGAAGATGCGCTCCTTGAAGATTGCTACAAAAACAGTTTAAAATTAGCCCGAACAAAAGAACTATCCAGTATTGCTTTTCCTGCCATTAGTACAGGTGTGTACAATTTTCCACCCAAACGGGCCTGTCATATTGCCTTTCAATCAGTGCAAGACTTTATCAAAAGACAGGATGAGCTTAATGAAATTATTTTTGCTGTAATTGGTGAAAATATTGACATTTATAAAAACAATTACAGCAAATATTTTTAGTCTGGTTATATATCCAGAAATTTATAATGTATTTTTTATTTTGGAGAAAAGATGAAAGGTTATGTGCAGGTTTATACAGGAGATGGCAAAGGCAAAACAACGGCAGCCCTGGGTCTTTCCATGCGAGCCGCTGGTGCAGGATTAAAGGTCTTTTTTGCTCAATTTGTTAAAGGCCAAACCTACAATGAAATTAAACTTATCAATAACAGTATTCCTGAAATTGAAATACAGCAATTTGGTAGAGATTGCTTTATCAAAAAAGAGCCTCAGCCGGAAGATATTCAAGTTGCTCGACGAGGATTCAATGCAACCCGTAAAAAAATCCAATCTGGCGATTATGATTTAATTGTCCTTGATGAGCTTAATATAGCCATCTATTACAAACTTGTCACAGTTGACGAAGTAATGGACCTGATCAAGGGCAAACCCGAGAATCTGGAGTTAATTATCACCGGACGTAAAGCTCCGCAAAAAATTATCGAGGCAGCCGACCTTGTAACTGAAATGAAAGAAATAAAACACTATTATCGATCTGGAGTCGAAGCCCGTCCGGGAATTGAGTATTAAGTATTTACACTATGACATTTTGTCGAATCCAGTTAGGCTTAAAAAATATATTTTAATTTATTAAACGAGATAATTGTCCAATCAAAAATACAATCAGGAAAATTTTTCTGGCTTAGAGTAAAGCTATGCATTTCTGGCACTTTTATCTATCTCCTCGCCATACATCATTTTAAATATTATTAAAATATACATAATATTCTAATTATCAATGGATTAACCTCACACTGTATATATTCAATTTCATTCGCCTTTGATAATGGTATATATTTTGCACAGAAATAATTATAATTGATTGTCCCCCTCCCCTCTAATATAGATGATAGCCCCTGTTTCGCAAGAAATAGGGGCTTCTACTTTATTAATTGTTCAAATATTTA
>JAIPJV010000093.1 GCA_021734005.1 Fidelibacterota bacterium | reverse complement strand
TGTCTTATTGATTACATCAATTTCACTTTCTTCTTCTGGTACATCGAGGTATTCGGCAACAGGTTTGACCAATTTTTGGTAATTGAGAGTGGCTGTAACCTCCACTTCACCAAATGCAATATCGCGCGGCATAGGCCAGGTAAAGGTTTCGATTTTTGTTTCCCGCGGGCCAATGCGGTAATCAACTCCTAATTCTCGAGTATTCCACTGCATAATGGTCATAACTCCATTCTGGTCCAGATAGGGCATGCGGAAAATGCGGTCACCAACTGGCACACCATCCCGGGGTAGGCCTTCAAAATCTTCCATCCCTTTGGCATCTGCAAAATCTTTATATGCCAATTTGTCTGTGGCTATTGTATATTCCTCACCTTCAAATCCCTTTTCGTCAACTTTGAGATGGTAGGTATTACCTTTGGAATCAGTTGCTTCTACATGCAGCCACATGATTCTATCCTCGACAGAACCAGTCGGAATTTTATGTCCGGCTTTGGCATTAAAAAGTTCGACCTGAATCTCAGCAGTGCCATCGTAAGGTATTTCCATCTCCCGGCAATGCATGGATATTTCAATAGCCCCCCTTAATTTGGCCGGTTTATGAGCACCAAGGAAAACATGCTGAGCAACAGTATCGATTTTCGCCATACTTGCACTTCGACCAACAGCACCCGGCATATGGCAATCAAAGCATTTTACTCCTTCTTTGGAATAGGGGCCGTCTTCCCATTCCATTTGAGTTGTTTTCACCCATATTCCAAAAGGATTCTTCTCATTATGGCAGCTGCCACAGAGATCCGTGCTTTTGTAAATCGGATTGTATTTTGTAATGTGATGGGGTGATTCCAGACCCGGCTTACTTCCGTATTTAATTCTGCCCGGACTGGAAATGTAATTAAAATTGACCGGTTCATCAGCAACACCAACTATAGAATGGCACAGATCGCAACTAACCCCTTCATTAGCCCGGGATCCTTCTGAGGGCCGGGGCGGTGTTACATCACCAGCCAGAAAAGCCAGAGGTGCATGACAGCCATTACAGCCATCTACAGCTTCTTTGAAATCAGGATTATTTTTAGCATGGGGAACAGCCAGATCAAAATATTCTATTTCATCCCAATGATGGGTATAGGATTTTGACATCATTGACCGTCTCCACTGCTGATAAATACCAGTATGGCAGCTCTTACAAACTTCTGGTTTTTCAAATTGGTCATAAGTTTTTGTACCTTTGGCATGCTCACCAGCAGGTAGATCATGTTTTTCCTGACCATAGGCTAAAACAAGCAAGACCAGAATAATTAGAAACCTTCTACACATTATAACCCTCCTATTCCATATAAATATAAATCATGTATAGCTATGCATTCCAATTAATAAATAGCTAACTCCCCAGTAAGTAAAAAGTATGGAAATAAATGTTATAATTATCACGATTGCTTTTTTTACAACATTGGGCCGGGAAAGATGAAAATAATAGGTCAAGATCAGAATATTAATCAAAGCCCAGGTCTCTTTGGGATCCCAGCTCCAGTAATTACCCCAGGAAACATAAGCCCAGATGGCGCCTGTGATCAATCCAACATTCAGGAAGAAGAATCCGATTTTAATTTCCCTGTCCATCTTTTCGACAAGATGATCCTTTTTGCTATCCAATAATTTTTTGCGGGTTAACAGTAAATAAATGCTATAAAGGACAGCAATAAAAATAGAGACATACCCAAAGAAATAGGCCGGAACATGGATATACATCCAAATACTATTCAAAGCCGGCATTAAAGGCTCGGCTTTTTTCATATCGCCTGGTAAAAGCGCAGCAAATCCCAGCAAAATAATTGTAAGTAATATCAAAAGCCACCTTACATCTTCAGGAATCTGTTTTTTCCAAAAAACATAACGGCTACCAACCAGAAAAGGAAACAGTATCATTGTCTCATAAAGATTACTGAAGGGCGGATGTTTTGCTATAACCGACCTGACGACCAGGGCGGCAAAATGAATTATTAGTCCAAGAATGAATACCATTCGTGAATTTTTTTCTGTATCCTCTTTGAAAAATAAAAACAAGCTGATTACATATGCTATAGAAGCTAAAATTAATAGAATAGATTCAGCACTCATTTCCGATCCCCCTTTCTAAAAGCAATATAAAGGAATAGCAGATAAACCAAACTCAAGATCAATAAAATTCCGACTCCTTTGACTTCGGCAACTTCAATAATGCTGATAAATTTTGCACCTTTAGGATTAATCGTGATTTGGTGACCCTCGATATCAACAGTTTTACCCGGTGTAATCCTGTGTTTTGTATTATTGAAGATGAGGACAAATTTTCGAGTCTGGTGGTCAAAATTTTTGAGAATCAATGAACTGCTATTAATATTGAATGTGTCAGGCAGAGATGCGGAAAACTCCTGTTGATCTACCCGAACATTAAATGTGAATTTTCGATCATATGCATTCTGGTAAAATCGATAGTGACGAAAAGAAAGCGGATCATTAACTGCCAGGTGGACAGTATCGCTTTCATTCATAACCAGATGGCTGATAAAAGCCCGGGGCATTCTACTGCCTGGATGGCGATTGATCTCAAACTTTTTCAGGTTAATGGTCAGGCTGTCCTGGTGACTTTTACCGGGAGTGTAATCAGCAAACTGAATTGTTTCCCCTTCTGCCAATTTGAGATAAAAACGGTTATTGACAGTTTTTTCATAAACAATTACAATAAAAATTAAGGCCAGAACAATATGAATTATTTTTTGAGAAGTGGTCTTAACCGCCCCGGTAAATACTGACACTATGAGCAGCACGGTAATAATTCCCCATAAGCCAATATTGATAAAGGAATTGTAAAAATTATCGAGATGAAGAAATTTAACCAATGGATTAACACCCTCCGTCCTGCCGGGCATGGTTGCAGCTCCCGGAAAGAATGTGCTTAGTATCAAAAGAATAGTTAAAACGGTTAGAACAATTAAAAACAGCTTAGATAAGGTATTTTTCATAGCAATCCTTAATATCGGTTACACTTTTATGTTATTATCCCTGAGCCAAATCCATTTGTGCGTCCCTAACACAAATAAAATAATTTTATCGTACAGAATTAATATATTAAATAAACATTTTAATATCAAATGAATTTGGGCTTTTTTCAAATATTGATGGTCTCGCAAAAAGTGGCCGCCGCTCATTTTTTGAGCTTATGCATTATTTTATATGTTATTGTAAATATTACTCTTATTCATATTTCAGATCCGCTCAAAATGACGGGGATCAGACTTTTAACGAGACCATCAAATATTAATATCACAAAGGGGCCACTTTAAAAACTTGTAAAAAAATTACCCTTATACTCAGATCAAGGTAACTTTTTACTTTTATCACCCCTGTTTTATTTCTCTTCCGACTCACCCATCCAACATCCCGGCCATCTAACCTATTCCTAAAAACATTTTGCTTTTCATCAGATTGTTTATAATTTGATTAGAATAAAGAAGGAGGCTTATATGTTACAAAATAACACTAATGCACTTATAATAGTCGATGTACAAAATGATTTTTGCGAGGGCGGCAGTCTTGAGGTACAAAATGCCGATCAGATTGTGCCCATTATCAATAAACTCAGTCCTCATTTTGACAAAGTTGTTGCGACCCAGGATTGGCATCCTGCTGAGCATCGCTCATTTGCCAGCAATCACGATGACAAACAACCCTTTGATAATATTAAGTTCGACGAACAGGATCAAACTTTGTGGCCGGATCACTGTGTTCAGGGTAGTGAAGGCGCCCAATTTCATCCTGACCTTGATCTTGAACCGGTTAATCTGATCATTCGCAAAGGCACCAATGTTAACATTGATTCCTATTCGGCCTTTCGGGAAAATGACCGTAAGACAATCACAGGATTATATGGTTATCTAGACCGCCTGGATGTACAGCACGTCTTTATAACAGGGTTGGCTACCGATGTTTGTGTGATGTTCACTGCTCTTGATGCCAGTCAGCTGGGTCTGGATACATTTTTGATTGAAGACGCTACCAAAGGAATTGACCAACCTGAGGGCAGTCTTGAAAAATCAATGCAAAAAATGAAAGAGAACGACGTAAAGATGCTTCATTCATCGGATATCCTTTAGTATAATAATTAATTAGGAATAAAAAATGCGCAATCTATCGCTTTTAACTGATTTTTATGAATTGACCATGATGCAGGGCTACTTCTTGACCGGGAAACATGAGGAAGTGGTTTTTGATTATTTCACCAGAAAGAATCCTTTCAAAGGCGGCTATACAGTTTTTGCCGGATTAGTACCTTTGCTGGAAGAGATTAGTAATCTTCAATTTACTGAAGATGAAATTGAATATCTTCGTGATAGAGATCTTTTCAAAGATGACTTTCTTGATTTTCTGAGTGACTTTTCTTTTCAAGGGGATATTTATTCAGTCAAAGAGGGTGAGATCGTTTTTCCAGACGAGCCTGTTGTTCGAGTCCATGGTTCCCTTTTGGAAGCCCAACTCATCGAAAGTTTACTCCTGAACCATCTCAATTTTCAAAGTCTGATTGCGACCAAAACTGCCCGGATCATCCAATCTGCTGAAGACAAGCCTGTTCTCGAATTCGGTTTGCGCCGCGCTCAGGGAAAGGATGGCGCCCTATCAGCAGCCCGGGCTGCCTATATCGGGGGCATTGCAGCTACCAGCAACACTCTGGCAGGAAAAATCTATGACATTCCCGTTAGTGGAACAATGGCTCATAGCTGGGTCATGAGCTTTGAGTCTGAGCTGCAGTCTTTTCACGAATACGCCCGCATTTACCCTCACAATTGCGTTCTGCTGGTCGATACCTATAATACATTGAAATCAGGCGTCCCCAATGCGATCAAGGTCTTCAAATCTCTGCAGGAAAAAGGCGTTGACAACTTTGGAATTCGTCTGGATAGTGGCGATCTCGAATATTTGAGTAAAAAATCCCGTAAAATGCTGGATGAAGCCGGCTGTCAGGAGGCCAAAATTTATGCTTCCAGCGAACTTGATGAACACATTGTTGAAGAGCTTATGGATAAGGACTCTCCTATTGATGCCTGGGGAATCGGCACAAAGTTGATCACAGCCTATCCCGATCCTTCCCTTTCAGGAGTTTATAAACTGGTCGCCAAAAAGAAGGGCAATCAATTAAAGCCGGTTATCAAAGTATCCAACAATCCGGTAAAAATGACCAATCCGGGGGTAAAGAACGTGATGCGCTTTTACGATTCTGAAGGAAAAATGAAGGCCGATCTACTCTATGACCAGAATGAAGAAGAAAAGCTCGAAAAAAGAATTGCCGAGCACGATCAAATCTGTTTTCATCACCCCAGCATTGATTATGCTCATTTTGATATAACCGACTATGAGCGCACAGAAAAATTGCTGCAGCCAGTAATGCAGGATGGCGAAATGCTTGATATCGAATCCGACCTGGACAAAATCCAGAATTACCACAAAGAACAGATCTCTGCCCTCCACTCCACTCACAAACGGTTCCTCCATCCTCATATCTACAAAGTCAGTCTTTCGACCAATCTGCACAATATGAAAAAAAATCTGATAGAGGAGCACAAACAGGACAAAAGTTACTGATCATCATCAATTTCCGAAGATGCTTTTTTGGGATAATGGTCTATAGCTGGCGGTTTTTGCCAATAGATTTAGTCCATTATCCCAGAGAGAGCGACCGTAATAATTTTTCAAATCCTGTTTGTTTAATGGCCAAATTTTTGCCTCTATTATCAAATTATTTTAGATAATTTTCTGAGGAACTAAAAAATCACCAGAATAATATTGAAACCTTAACGTCCGGTCTCTATCTAATAGTTAGTTAATTAATAAAATGAGGTGCTCAAATGTATAAAGCAAAATCCAATCGTTACGAAAACATGGAGTATAATCGGGTCGGAACAAGTGGACTCAAACTTCCGGCCATATCGCTGGGATTATGGCACAATTTCGGAGATGTGGATTCTCTGGAAGACGCTCGCGACATTATTTTTCGGGCCTTTGATCTGGGAATAACCCACTTTGATCTGGCCAATAATTACGGTCCTCCTCCCGGTTCAGCAGAGGCCAATTTTGGCAAAATTCTAAAACGGCATTTGAAACATTATCGAGATGAAATGATAATTTCATCCAAAGCCGGCTATGAAATGTGGGACGGCCCTTATGGAGATGGTGGTAGCCGCAAATATTTAATCGCCAGTCTGGATCAGAGTTTGAAAAGATTAGGTCTGGATTATGTGGACATTTTTTATTCTCATCGCTTTGATCCCAATACACCTCTTGAAGAAACAATGCGGGCCCTGGATCACATTGTTCGCAGTGGCCGGGCTCTGTACGTTGGCATTTCCAATTACAATGCCGACCAGACCAGCACAGCTACTGAAATTTTGCAGGAACTGGGAACGCCTTTTATAATTCACCAGCATAAATATAATATGTTTTACCGTGAACTGGAAAAAGGTACTGACAAGATCATCAAAGCCGAGAATCTGGGCACAATAGTATTTTCTCCTCTAGCTCAGGGTCTTCTCACCTCTAAGTATCTAGACGGTATACCGGAAAAATCCCGGGTCAACAGTAATAGTGCTTTTCTCAATGAAAAAGATATTAATGGAGGCTATTTAGCCAAAGCCCAAAAACTGAATCAAATTGCTCAAGATAGATCCCAGACCCTTGCTCAAATGGCGCTTGCCTGGGTTTTAAATAATCCGGTTGTAACCTCCGCTCTTGTTGGGGCCAGCAGTCCGCAACAAATTGAAGAAAATGTGGCCACTCTCGATAATCCCCACTTTAGTGGTGATGAAATCAACAAAATAGATAAAATTTTGAATTCCAAATAAAGGGTGATATAATGAATTTCAAAGACACATTAAATAAAAGACGATCTGTACGAAGCCTGGAAAAAATTGAAATTAGCGATCAGGATGTCAAGAAGCTGGCCAAAGCTGCCAGCCTGGCTCCTTCCTGCTTTAATAATCAGCCCTGGAATTATGTTTTTGTTCGCGACCAGGACACTATTGACGAAATAGTTGCTACTATGCCGGCTGGCAATCAAAAATGGACAAAAAATGCATCTATGATAGTAGGTGTTTTTGCCAAAAAAGATGACGATTGTGTTCTAGGTGACCGAGAATATTATTTATTTGATACAGGCCTGGCAACTCAAAATTTGTTGTTGCAGGCCACGGAAATGGGACTGGTCGCTCATCCTATTGCCGGTTACAACAAAGAGAAAACCAGCCATATTATGAATATACCTGATGATTACAACCTGATAACCTTACTGGTTGTTGGCAAACGAGCTGATGAGATAGCGTCTCAGCTTTCCGATGATCAGAAAAAAAGTGAGAAAAACCGACCGCCACGCAAAGACATTGATGAAATTGCCTTTTTTGAGGAGTTTTCGGGATAATAAATCTCTCAATTGAAATTGTTTCTGGTGATATTATGTTCGCTGATTTATTGAACTTTTTGTTATATTATCT
>JAIPJV010000092.1 GCA_021734005.1 Fidelibacterota bacterium | reverse complement strand
TTGATCGAGTTCTTTAAGGCTGTCAATCAGAGCATCTCTATAAATTCTGTAAATTCCATCTTGATTGACAACCAGCTTGATCAAAGGTTGGTTCTCAGGTAGTATAGAAGAACTTGTTTTGGATAATGGTCTAATCTCACCGCTTTTTTGAAAAGCACGGGAATCAGATAAATTTCTAACAACTGATGATAATGATGATGGGGACAGTGCTGTACCCTCCGTTTGAACAGAAATTCTGATTGTCATATTTTGGGAATAACGTAAGACTTGGCCCTCTTGAACAACTTGAATCGGGTAAATATAGATTCCAGTTAGGGGAACTCCATTTTGTTCACCCAGATATTTTGTCTTGACCTGTCGATCAGGAAAAATTGAAGGGTAATGGAAACTTTCATTAGATGTTACCAGCCGGGTAGTATCACCGACTCCCTTATCAGAGAATAGCTGAATTGGCTTGGGTAGGTTTTTGGTTCTGGTCTCAGAGTTGTTGAGATTAACTTTTATGTTTTCCGGTTTTGCATAGATGATCTTATAATAATAGGGGACAACCGGTTTATCGGTTAGAGAAGTTTTACTTAGTTCTGTTTGAATGTTGCACGACTTATTATCTTCTTTAATTTTTATGTCAGCTATGGTGGCCGTCCATTTCCATACATTTTTTTCCGGCCAACTCTCATTATACGTAATTTTAGCCTCTAAAACTATACTGACCGATAGTATTAACCCTAGTATAAAATAAAATTTGAATGATCGAAACCGCACTATTTAGTTTTCCCTTTTAATCTTCCTTCATTCTAAAATATAATTTATTTAATAAACCCCGTAATGTATCTTCATCCAGGTTTCTATAAAAAATTCCCCGGAAAGCAATTGATATTTTTTGTGTTTCCTCAGATACTACAACTACAATAGCATCAGATTCTTCAGCCATTCCCAGAGCTGCACGATGTCGGGTTCCCATATTGGGCTCCAGATCAGGATTTTGGGATAATGGTAAAATGCATCCAGCAGCTTCAATTTGGTCACTCTGAATTAAAACAGCGCCGTCATGCAGCGGCGACTCAGGATTGAAAATAGACACAAGCAGGCTTGAGGAAACTTCAGAGTTTAATTCGGTAGCATGAGCTTTGATAGATTTTAATTTTGTTTCTCTGGTCAATACATAAAGGCCGCCCCATTTTCTCCGGATCAATTCCTGAGTAGAATCTACAATCTCATCCAGCACTCGTGAACCGGGTTTCTTGAAAAATTTTCTGATGATCCAGGTTTGGCCCAAATTATTAAGCAAACGCCGTAATTCAGGCTGAAAAATTATGACAAAGGCAATCACCCAGGCCGTTCGCAAAGTATTCATTAACCAGGAAACTGTTTGTAAATTCAACAAGCTGGCAATCAAGGACAAAAGCAAAATAACACCTAAACCCAACACCATTTGCAAAGCCCGGGTTCCCTTGAAAAAGTCGATCAAATAATAGAACAGAGTATAGACAATGATGATGTCCAAAACATCAAAAAGAGTGATTTCAAGAAATTTGATCGAAAATAAAACCATGTCCTATTTTTTTCCAGTTATTTTGTCTGCAACTTGAACTGCTTGCACTACCTGAGAAACGTCATGAACTCTAACAATATCAGCACCATTCATGATTCCCGCTGTCACAGCTGCCAATGTTCCTTCCAATCTTTCGTCAACCGGCCGATTAAGTAATTTGCCCAAAAAAGATTTCCGGGACGGCCCGATCAGTAATGGTTGGCCAGAGGATTTAAATTCTTTTAAATGACTAAGGATTAAATAGTTGTCCTCCCATTTTTTGCCAAAACCAATTCCAGGATCAACAATTATTTTGTCTTTGTCAATACCGGCTTTTCTGGCTTTTTGTATAGAATTATCCAGGTATTCTAGAATTTCATCGAAGATATTTTCATATTGAGGATCATTCTGCATATTACGGGGAGTTCCCTTTATGTGCATTACAACCAGGGTAGCATCATGCTTTGCAACAACATCGGCCATATAAGAATCAAAATTCAAACCACTAATATCATTTACAATATCTGCTCCAGCTTCCAGAGCTGCTTGGGCTACTTTGGATTTATAAGTGTCAATGGAAATATATACATCACTTTGCTGACGAATACCTTTAATAACTGGAATAACCCGCTCTAGTTCTTCTTCTTGCGAAACTGGTTCAGCACCAGGCCGGGTTGATTCTCCGCCTATATCAATTATACCAGCACCTTGTTTTTCCATTTCCAGAGCCTTTGATACCGCCTGTTGAGTTGAATCAAATTGGCCTCCATCAGAAAAAGAATCAGGAGTTACATTTAGAATTCCCATTACAAGGGTTTGTTTATCGAGCTGAAGAGTAAGATCGCGGATTTTTAGACAATCTACATCTAGACTGGCAAAGAAGTTTTTCAGTTCTTCGGTCAGAAAATCCAGTTTTGGATAATTTTCAGTATTTAGTTCCTTGACCAGTTTGTCAAATTGAGCCCTGGTACTCATAAGTATGGTTGCATATTCGTTATTCGAATTTGTAACGGCCTCTTCAGCAATAGCACATTCACCATTAATATCAAGCATCTTTTCTTTAAGCAAAATGGCGGCATGGGAATTCAACTTATCGGTTTTAAAAACATAAAAATCGCTTTTAGGTAACATAATATCGATACCTTGAGGAGCGACTTCAATCTCTTTTAGTTCCTTTTTTAAATGGTCTATATCAGAGGGATTAAGATTCCTTAACATCTTCTTCCTTCGCTTCTATTTTATCTTTATCTTTTTGATCTTCTTTATCTTTCTCATATTCAACCTGCATCTCTATGGAGTTGTCTTCTTCATCACTATCTTTCTCTGAATCTTCCTGATTCTCGGCTTCTTCCAGGCTGGTCTTGATTTTTTTCTGATTGTTTTCTTTTTCCAACTCTTCACCATCCATCAATGTCTCAATGTCTTCCTTGGTCAGAGTTTCATATTCAAGCAGATGGTTGGCTATCTTATCCAGAATTTCTCGGTTTTCCTTGAGAATGGTTTTAGCATTGATTTCCGATTCATGAACGATCTTTTTGACTTCTTCATCAATCTGTTGGGCTGTACTTTCACTGAAATCTCTGGTACGCGATATTTCTCGTCCTAGAAATACCTCTTCATCTTTCTTACCAAATGTGAGAGGGCCAAGCTGTTCGCTCATACCCCATTCAGTGACCATTTTGCGGGCCAATTTGGTGGCCTGCTCAATGTCATTACCAGCACCAGTAGAGAGTTCATTAAATATAAGCTGCTCAGCTGCTCTTCCACCTAGTAGAATATCAAGTTTGGCAACAATATAGCTTTTGGAATAATTGTGGCGTTCGTCAATTGGTAATTGATGGGTAATACCCATAGCACGACCACGGGGAATGATAGTAACTTTGTGAAGCGGATCAGCATTTTTAGTTTTCATAGTGACCAAAGTATGACCGGCTTCGTGATAGGCAGTTAACTTTTTTTCTTCTTCAGGAATAACAAGACTGCTGCGTTCCTTACCCATCATGATTTTATCCTTAGCATCTTCAAAGTCCTGCATAGTGATAACTTTTTTATTGCGTTTAGCAGCAAGAAGTGCGGCTTCATTGACCATATTAGCCAGATCAGCTCCGACCAGTCCGGGAGTACTTTTAGCCAATATTTCCAGGTCAACATTATCGGAAAGTGGGGTTTCTTTTGTGTGAACTTCCAAAATGCCTTTGCGGCCCTTAATATCAGGTGAATCAACAACAATCTGTCTGTCGAAACGTCCGGGGCGTAAAAGGGCTTTATCAAGGACATCGGGACGGTTAGTAGCAGCCAATAGAATTATGTCGATATTTTCATCAAAGCCATCCATTTCAGAAAGCAACTGATTCAAGGTCTGTTCTCTTTCATCATGGCCTCCGCCTACACCGGCTCCTCTTTGCCGACCTACAGCGTCAATTTCGTCAATGAATATGATGCAGGGCGCATTCTTTTTGCCTTTTTCAAAAAGGTCACGAACTCGCGAAGCACCTACACCAACGAACATTTCAACAAAATCTGAACCACTCAGACTAAAGAAAGGTCGTCCAGATTCTCCAGCTACAGCCCGGGCCAGAAGAGTTTTACCTGTGCCGGGAGCACCAACCAGCAGGGCGCCTTTTGGTATTTTACCACCCAATGTTCTAAATTTTTCCGGTTCTTTGAGAAATTCGATGATTTCTTCCAGTTCCTCTTTGGCTTCATCACAACCAGCAACGTCATCAAAAGTCGCTTTAGGTTTATTGGATGTCCATAATTTGGCTTTGCTTTTTCCAAATCCGAAAATTCCCTGGCTCTTTCCTCCGCCCTGCATCCGTTTCAGAAAGAAAATCCAGACACCAATTATCAATAACCAGGGCAGAAAACTAATGATATAATCAGTCCAGCTTTTACTGGCCTCTTTATAATCGTATTTTAGATTGTTTCCCTTCCACTTGTTGACCACTTCACTATCAATAACAGGTAATTCAACGTAGAATTTTTTCACTTCAACTGTTTTTCCGTTTACGGTCATTTGCTGGGGAGTTTCCAAAGTACCGTGGAATTTTTTCCCGACAATTTCGGCTTCGGTAATATTACCACTGGTTAATTGTTCCTCGTACTGATAAGTAGAAATTTTAACTTCTTCATTATTGTTGAAACCTAAAATACTGAAAAGTAAAAAGGTACTAACAATAATAATGATCCACATCAGCGAAGTTTTGGAGGCATTTTTCCAGCTAAAGCCATTATTGTCTCCATTTCCGGAAGGTAAAGAAAACTTTTTATTCTTTTTTTCTTTATTATCCTGATTTGGAGTAGTTTTCTTTTTATCCTTTTTATCTTTGTTGTTCTCATTATCTGCAAAAAATTGTTTTGACATAAATAATTCACCTTTATTATTCTATATAATATATTGATTTAAGATTTCGTAAACGCTGGGCCAGGTCAAGACCATACCCGACTACATATTTATCGGGAATGTTAAAACCAATGTAATCCATTCCAAAATCTATTTGGGTATCTTCTTTCATTAGAAGAGTAGCAAATTTAAGCGATTTTGTTCCGGCCTGCTCCAGACGATTCTTTAAAAAATTCATAGAAAGTCCGGTATCGACTATATCTTCTACAACTAATATATGTCTTCCCGTTATATCGCAATTAATATCTTTGATCATGCGGACAGTGCCGCTGCTGCTGGTTGCATTTCCGTAAGAAGCAATTCTCATGAAATCTACTTCCACATCAATATTGATTTCACGAACAAGGTCGCTCATGAAAATAAAACTACCGTTTAAAATTCCTATAACTATTGGTGCTGCATCTTTTTCTTTATAACCTTCTGAAATCTCAAGGGCCATATCTCGAACGCGACTTTTTAGCTTTTTCTCAGGAAGAAGCATCTTGAGTTTTTTTCCAGAATGCTTACCATAATTTTCATTTAAAACCAGATTTTCATCCATATTCAAAACTAATCTCCAGATAAAATTTCAAATATCAGTGATTAAAACGTAAATCACTAAAGTCTATATCAGTCCAAAATTTATTATCTTTAATCCACTCTAGCAACTTATAATATTGATAACTATTTTCAGCGGGCTTAATTTGCTTACTTTTAACGCTCATAATATTCCAATTTCACAATATTCGAAGTATTTTTATCAATTTTATATCGGTCAGATAATCTTAATCCACAAACCCAGATTATATTGTTATTATCGACGAGGATAGGAATCTGATGCTTTCTGAATTTACCAATTTTTTCATCAATGAAAAGATCACTGAGTTTCTTGGTATGACCAAAATTAACAGGCTGAAATTTATCTCCAGACTGCCAGTGCCTGATAGCAAGTTTCCCGTCAATTTTATCACGATCTATAAATTCAACATTATGGTCAGTATCTTTGTTCCAGGAGTTTTTTGCTGGCTCGATCTTGAGAGTAAAGGAATCAGTTTGGTAATCTTCTCCGATCTCTATTCTTTTCTCATCCCAATTTTGCAATTCTTTATCAAAAATTACCAGGCAATCCCGATCAAAATTGGCAGACAAACCTGAGCCCAGATTGATTATCTGGCCTTCATTTTTTCGGGATAATTGTTCTAATATCTGTGCAAAACTGGAAAATTCCAGAGCAACATATGGACGCAGCTGACGACAGGCTAAGTAAATAATTTTCTTTATGAGGGCAGGATGCAGAGATTTTAATTTTTCAATAGCAAGGATTTGATACCAGCTGGAACTTTTGGTAATTATTTTCAAAAGTTTTTCTTGAGCACTTTGGGTAAGAAAATCATCCGATTCCCGAGCAATTTGGGATAATCTATGAATTGCATCCCGGTAACCAGGGTTTATTTCCTTTTGAATTTTCGGTATTATTGTATTGCGTAGAACATTACGCTCACAATGATTTTCATAATTAGTATGATCTTCATTAAAATCGATATCATTTTCGCCAGCATAATCATATAGTTTCTGTTTGGTGGCAAATCGTAAAGGATGGATAACATTCCCGGCTTTATATTGGATACCGCTCAATCCCTTTAAGCCAGTTCCTTTTAGAATCCTGTGTAGTATTGTTTCAATATGATCATCAAGAGTATGAGCAGTAGCAATCCTTCCGTCGCCCGCCAATTCTCCAAAAAAATCATAGCGGATATTGCGGGCTACCATTTCAAAGGATTGATTCGATTCTCGAGCCTTTTTGGGTACATCGACTTTACGAACTTTAATAGGAATTGAGTGCTTTTGGCAATATTTCTCTACCAGCTTTTGATCATTATCGCTCAGTCCCTCCCGGGTCATATGATTTATGTGGGCGGCAATAAGATCAAAAGGAGTGGCCCTTTCCTTCTGATATTTTCTCAAAAGGTCAAGCAGAACCATGGAATCGACTCCTCCCGAAACTCCTGCTATAAGACTACCCTTCCGGGGAAGAAGCCGGTGCTTTCTGATAATATTTACAAATTTTGTGTATAATTCAGACATTTATATATCAATCAAATAAGATAGGGATTGCTATTAAGTTCTTTCGCCAATTTTGTTTGTGAACCGTGACCAGGATAGATTTTTATGTTAATTGGTAGGTCCACTATTTTTTTGAGGCTTTTGCGCATTTCATCCCGGGAACCGAAGGGCAGATCGGTGCGACCTATTGAACCTTCAAAAACTGTATCACCAGAGAATAGATAACGCTCATTAATCAAAAAGCAGCAACTTCCAGGCGTGTGTCCGGGGGTGTGAATAATTTTTACTGAAAGGCCATCAAATTCCAGACCTTCATCATCCAGCCATTTTGTTACTTCCGGCTTTTTTAAATTATCAAAGCCCAGCATCTGGACCATCTGATCAAACATTTCAAAGGTTTTTTCTTCGTTTTTATGGGCGTAGAGAGGAATTTTATAATGGTTCTGGAGTTCATAGGCCGAAATCAAATGGTCCGGATGCAGGTGGGTATTTAAAATTGCTTGAGGAGTTAATTGAAAGTCGTCGAGTCTTTTCTTCACTCGCTCAAAATCTGCTCCAGGGTCAATGATAAGGGCCTTTTGGGAATTATCAGCTGCCACAACCCAG
>JAIPJV010000091.1 GCA_021734005.1 Fidelibacterota bacterium | reverse complement strand
ACAAATACAAGAACAATTTATATATCAACCTGACAAATCGCTGCCCTAATGACTGCGATTTTTGTGATATTCCGGCCATTAGCAGGGATTTGGGCGTTGATTTGATTCTGGATCATGAACCCAATTTTGCAGAATTGACCAAAGCTAACCGCCAAAATATATCGGATATTTTAAATGAAATTGTGTTTTGTGGTGGTGGTGAACCGCTCATGCGCCTGGACATTCTCCTAAAAGTTGCCAAATGGATAAAATCCAACTATGACCACAAAATCCGCCTGGATACCTGCGGATATCCATTTATTTTTTATAATGGTCGAAATGTGGTGCAGGAATTAAAACCAGCGGGTTTAGATGCAGTCAGTGTTTCAATTAATAGCACAAATGCAGAGGATTACAATCGGGTATGCCATCCCAAATATGACGCGGCTTATCAGAAATCTATTGAATTCGTAAAGGATTGCAAGCAGGCCGGGTTAAAAACCCGAATAAGTTTTGTTGATTACCAAATTGATCATGATAAATGTCGTCAATTAGCCGAAAAACTGGGAGTTGATTATATTATCAGAGGTTATGTGAACACAGTTTGAACACTTATCAAAGAATTCTTTGAAAAGCCAATATTTCATGAACAGATCGACAATCAAAAAAATAAATTTATTTGATAGATTAAATTTTATTTCTAATTTTGGAAGACTGTTTCACACAAGAATTGATCAGGGAAGTCATGTGAAAATCATGCACAGCCCCGCTACTGTAAGCGGCGACATCTCTGCATAAGCCACGGTTGATTGTAACAGGTCGGCTGGAAGGCGCAGGTGGATGGTTGAACCGTAAGTCAGGATATCTGGTCAATTTATACAAGTTAATCTTTAATTCCGTTTGCGCGGGCAAAAGGAGTTCAGCAATGTTTTCATTCCAACGTAAAATTTTTGTTTTGTTATTGACCAGTATTGTTCTGGTCCTAACCAGTTCTGCTTTCGCAGCCAACCAGGTTGTTTCAGGTTATGTATTTGACAATAATGATCACCCTCTTCCCTATTCAATTGTCAAAAAAGTAAACACAGATAGCTATACAATCTGTGATCAAAGTGGTTACTTTTATCTCAAAAATGTGAATCGCAATGATTCCATTGAGATAATCCGCTATGGATACCAATCCCAAACCATTACTAAGAAGGATTTTAAGACAGGTACAAATCTGGTTGTCAAACTTGTCCCCCGGGACATCCAACTCCGTTCAGTAAGTGTTGAAGCTTTTTCTCCTGAATTGAATAATTCCTCAGAAATATTTTCACGACTGGGCTACACCCAAGAGCTCAATAATCATGATAATAAAAAAGTGCTGTCCTATTTACCAGGCAGTTATTTAAAAGCCTATGGAGGAGAAGCAGGCACAGTAACTTTGAGTATGAATGGTGCTCCGGCCTCTCATACAAATGTTAGTTTGGCCGGTTTTAATATCAACAATTTTCAAAATGGAACTATCGATTTCTCCAACATTCCCACTGATTTTATCCGCAATATTGTTCTGCTTTCTGCAAACTCGACGGATTTCAGAAATAGCGGAACAGAGGGGACAATTTTACTCTCACCCTGGACAGGAGAAAATTCATTAACCATGGGCGCCGGTTCTTTCGGTTATCAAAAATATTCTGCAACTGCGCATCGAGCCTTTGGTAAGATCAATTTCAACCTGTATGCCGGCCACGAACTCTCTAATGGTGATTTTAAATATTACGATGCAATGACCGATCAAAATTCTGTCAGAAAAAATAATGACTTTAATCAAAATTATATATCATCCAAAATCAATGGATTTGTAACTGATAATATTTTCATTAAATCACTGCTCCTATATTCAGAGCAGGAACGGGGTATTCCCGGATCGACCTCCTTCCCTACTCCTGATGCATCTCAGGACGATCAATTAACCCTGTTTGCCAATCAAATTGGATATTTATATGCACGTGGATACAATAATCTGAAGACAATTTACAAAGAAGCTTATTCCAAATATGATGTCGATCCTTCTGACTCCAGTTTCTCCCGGCACAAACTATATTCCCGCGGTATTTCACTCACCAATCAGCATAAATTCATTGAGTATGTTTCCAGCAATTTGATGTTCAAATTCCGTTCTGATCAAGTCCGCAGTACAGATGCTGGAAAGCATACGAGAAACACTCTGATCACTGATTTAAGTGCTAAAATTGAAAAATTTATTACCATTCAACCGTCTCTTAAATGGCAATATTCAGCAAATAATTTTAATCGAATAAATCCAGGAATATTAGCCAAATATAAATTCTCTGAAGTCAGTTTCCTGAATTATTTTTCTGTGAAATATAAGGAACATTATTATCATCCCACTTTCAATGATCTCTACTGGATTCCTGGTGGCAATCCTGATTTGGAGGCTGAAAAGACAGATAATTACTCCGTAGAATTATCATTTAATCCTTATAAAAATCATTATATTAAAGTCAACGGCTTTTACAAATCCGGCAGTGACCTGATTCAATGGGCACCAGATCCGGAGGATCCTGATAACTGGATGGGCTGGTTTCCCCAAAATATCCAGGAAGTCGAAAGAAGCGGGGCGATCATTACTTATGACAGTCATTTCTCATCCATACCGCTCAATTTACATTTAAATTATATCTATAATAACGCCAGAAATAAATTGGAAGACAATAAGCAGTTAACCTATACACCTAAGCATTCTGGTAGTCTGATTCTCGATTATACTTTTGATGAACTTGTGCTCAATACTTCACTTAATTATATTGGTGAACGCATTACCAGTTATGCCAGCCAATTTTCTCCCCAGGATTCCAAATTGGAAAGTATGTACGATCTATCTTCCAGGATCACTTATAATCTGCCTTTGCAGTATTTTGACCTTGGCTTTTCTGCTTCTGTAGAAAATATTCTGGATAAAAATATGGCTACTATTGCTAATTATCCTCTGCCAGGCCGGCATTACAAATTTTCAATTAAATTAAGTGGGATCTAATCTGAAAGATTAAATATTATACCTAATCTTCAGAAAAAAATAAAATTTTAGCAGAAATATTTGCTGCAATAATCGGAATGAAGCCAAAATATAAAGTTCTTCTTCTAAATTCTTTGCAAGAACCACGAATGTGGTTCAATATAAGTAACTCCGCGTGAAACCCGGAGATCAAACCACATAAGCCCAATCCTGCCTGTGCTTCTGCACAGACGGAGTGATGAGAAGTACAATCTACTACCGATTCCATCGGCAGTTACTAACATTGAACTCTTATCAGAGTTCTTTATTAATCCATGAAATAATTCAAAATTATCTATGATTATATTGCTGGCTGAGTCTATTAATCTGTTCTATTGGTGATTGAAATGTGGATGACTGGAGGACTGGATGATATGGATGTCTGAAGACTGTAGGAAGGGATGCTAGGATGAGGAATTATTTTGGATTGCTGTATGGGGTAAAATTCTACAAACCAGACTATTCTTCACCATTCAGTTTGAGTATATATATTTTGGAGCCACAAATATGGTTCAATTTGAGTAACTTCGGGTGAAACCCGGAGGAAAGATAGATCTCCTAACATTCCACCTATGCTTTGCACAGGCGGAGGTAGGTGATACGCTCTCTACTACCGATTCTATCAGCAGTTATTATCATTGAAATCTTTCAGAGTTCAAAAAGATTAAATTTAAAAAGTAGAACTTGCCAAAATTATCCATAAACCAAATAAAATAAATTTAGATTTTTCTACATTATCTATAAGAAATGTAAGACAGAAAGAGCGGAGTAAAAATTTGGACTCCGCTCCTATTTATGAGGATTTAGGCTTGTTTAAAGGGCAAAATTAGAAGATTTCTCTTCGAATATGGCAGTAAGGCTGCTTACCGGTTTTGTCATAATAATCCTGGTGGTATTCTTCGGCTTTGTAAAAATTTTCGGCTTTTTCCAATTCAGTAGCCACGTCGTAATTCATATCTTCCAGTTGATCAATAATATTTTCTGCAATCTGTTTTTGATCATCATTTAGATAAAAAATATAAGACAAATACTGTTCTCCAATATCCGGACCCTGGCCATTAGTCTGAGTAAAATCATGAATTTCAAAAAATAATTTCACCAGGTCTTCAAAATTGGTTTTATCAGGCTGATAGAGAATTTCCACAGCTTCTTTGTGACCGGTTGTACCGGAAGTAACTTCTCTATATTCCGGGTCTTCTACATGTCCACCGGAATAGCCTACTGTAGTTTTGACAACACCATCCATATCTTTGAAGAGATGTTCGACTCCCCAGAAACAACCAGCTGCAAAAATGGCTTTCTGAAGAGGAGGCTGCTGACCGGCCGGTATAAAATCCATAGAAATTGAATTTACACAATGGCGCACATTTTTATCTGTATAACCTTCCCCGGTAAAGACATGCCCCAAATGAGCGCCACAGTTAGCGCATAAGATTTCAGTCCGAACTCCATCAGCATCGGTCTGACGCTTAATAGAACCAGGAATCTCATCGTCGAAACTCGGCCAGCCACAGCCGGATTTGAACTTGTCTTCGGAAAAATAGAGCGGAGCATTACATCTTTTACAGACATAGGTTCCTTTTTCATAATGGTCATTGTATTGGCCAGTAAAAGGCCGTTCTGTGCCTTTCTTTATGATGATCCGTTCTTCTTCCTTTGTCAGATCATTATATTGCAAAGTATCTTCTTCTCCTGCTATAATTGTTGATAATACTACAATTAATATTAATGATTCAATGATTCTCATCTAAGTTCACCTTAAAATATTCCGGATATATCTCCATCATCACTAATGTCAATATTTTCTGCTGCCGGTGTTTCAGGAAGCCCAGGCATGAGGAGAATATCACCGGTTATTGGAATTAAAAATCCGGCTCCTGCTGATACATCAATCTTTCTGACCGTTACCAGAAAATCTTTGGGACGTCCCAGCAATTCAGGATTATCAGAAAGTGATTTTTGCGTCTTAGCAATACAGACAGGCAGATTTTCCAGGCCTAGATCTTTGATCTTTTCGATATCCTTTTCAGCTTCTTTGGTATAATCGACTGCCTTAGAGCCATAGATTTCGCTGGTCACAGTTTTGATTTTGTCTTTGATGGAATCTTCATCTTTGTAAAGTGGTGAATAGTGATCATCAAATTCGCACTGGGTTGTAACTTTTCGAGCCAGATCCTCAGCCCCTTCTCCACCTTTAATAGCTGAATCGACAACTGAAACCCTGACATTCTTACTTTTCACAAAGTCTTCAATAACTTTGATTTCTTCATCAGTATCCTGAGCAAATTTGTTGATAGCAACTACCGGACAGACATTGAATTTTTCCATATTTTCAATATGTTTTTCCAGATTTGGCAATCCTCTTTCTACAGCAGCGGGATCGGGTTCATCCAGTTCTCCCAATTCCTTGCCACCATGCATCTTCAAAGCCCTGACTGTAGCCACAAGGACAAGCGCATCAGGATGGAGCCCGGTTTTGCGAGCCACAATGTCAAAAAACTTCTCAGCACCAAGATCAAAGCCAAATCCAGCCTCAGTTACAACAAAATCTGACAGATGTTCTGCCAACCGCATAGAAGTAGCAGTACAGGTTCCCTGAGCAATATTAGCAAAAGGGCCTCCATGCACAAATGCCGGAGTATTTTCACTGGTCTGAACAAGATTAGGTTTCAAAGCATCTTTTAATAAAGCAGCAACTGACCCGCTGATATTGAGATCTTTTAAATAAACAGGTTCATTTTCATAGGTGTATCCCAGAAGAATATTACCCAGGCGTTTTTTAAGATCGGTATAATTTTCAGCAAATCCCAGAATAGCCATAATTTCCGAAGCAGCAGAAATGATGAAATTACTTTCCCGAGGAACTCCACTTGTTTTGCCTCCCAGACCAATCACGATATCCCGCAAACTGCGATCATTCATATCCAGAGCCCGGCTCCATTTAATCTGACGATGGTCAATGCGGGGCTCCTTTCTCCTGTAAATATGATTATCAAGAGCAGCTGCAATAAGATTGTGAGCAGCTGTTACAGCGTGAATATCGCCAGTAAAATGGAGATTAATGTCTTGATCAGGCAAGACAGTGGTTTTTCCGCCTCCAGTTGCCCCGCCTTTTATTCCAAAAAGCGGCCCCAGAGATGGTTCCCGCAGAGTTACAATGCTTTTGTATCCAATCCGGTTCAAACCAATGGAAAGACCAATCGAAGTAGTAGTTTTTCCTTCACCCGCCGGAGTTGGAGTTATCGCAGAAACTAAAATCAAACGTCCTTTTTCACGATCCTTGAACTCTGAGAGCGCATCCAATTTTATTTTTGCTTTGTGTTTACCATATCTTTCCAGCAAGTGCTCAGGAATATTAATTCCTGCTGCTATTTCAGAAATATCTTTTAAATTATTATTCATCATACCCTCCAGTATTAAATTCTTATTTTAGATCATCAAGCGTGCATTTGACATCTTCAGCGTGTCCTTTGACTCTAACTTTTTTCCAGGCTTTTTCGATTTTCCCATCCGGATTAATTAAAAAAGTTGAGCGGACAACACCGAAAAATTCTCTACCAAACATTTTCTTTTTCTGCCAGACACCAAATTTTTCCAGCACTTGATGTTCCGGATCACTAAGTAATTTTACATCCAGACTGTGCTTATCTTTGAATTTTTGGTGACTCTCTACAGAATCAGGGCTGATTCCAATAATTTTGGCATCAAGATCATCAAATTCTTGCTTCTTTTCTGTAAATTGTTTGGCTTCTTTTGTACAACCGGGTGTATTGTCTTTGGGGTAAAAATATAAAATAACCCATTCCCCGGAATAATCTTCAAAACAAACTTTTTCATTTTTGTCATCTTTCAGACAAAAATTATCGACTTGTGTACCTTCTTCTAATATTTTTGAACTCATTGTTTTATCCTTTCTTAATAAATATGGTAATAATTTTAATTTATTGCAAATAGAACTTATTTACTTCGCTTTTCAAAGATCATTCAGCAAATTTTGCGTGGATTCTTTGTGCATTGAATTCATGAAGTTTTCCTGAATCCCGTCCAGATCATCTGTGTTTATCTGAGATATTTTATGTTTAATGATAGAATGCTTGGAAACAGGGACACTAAAGCTGGTCACACCAAGATCAAGAAACAAGGGATAGGCCTGTTCGTAATTGGCGATCTCTCCGCACAAACTGGCTTCTTTATTATATTTACGAGCCCGAGCTACTATGATTTTAATCAGCCGAATCAAAGCGGGATGAAGGGAATGGTATCTTTTGTAAACCTCAGGATTTTCCCGTGATGCAGCCAGAGTAAATTGAAGAAGATCATTACTGCCAATATTGATAAAGTCCACTTTTTGTAAAATTTCATCAACCAGCATAGCAGCTGCCGGAGTTTCAATCATAGCGCCAATTTTTATTTCATTATCAGTTTTATCACTATTATTAATGGCCTCCTGAATTAATTCCTGAAATGTATAAATATCGCCTACATCGGAGATCATCGGCAATAGAATCCTAATATTACCAAATTGAGCTGCTCTGAGAAGTGCTTTTATCTGAGTTTTAAA
>JAIPJV010000090.1 GCA_021734005.1 Fidelibacterota bacterium | reverse complement strand
TTTATAAATGCCAGCCTTGGTTTCTCTTACGACCTCAGTGCTCCAAAAATAGAATCAAAAAAGAAACCGAATAAAGAAAAAATTGTCAAAGTGAAAAAAACCAAAAAGGTCGATGAAAAAAAAGAAACTAAAAAGGTTGAGCCGAAAATTGAGAATAAAGAAGTAGAAACTGATAAAGAAAAAGTAAAAGCTGAAAAAGTTAAAGAAAAACCAAAAATGCCGGCAAAAGAAACTGAACCAGCAGAGAAACCAAAAAAGAAAGAACCGACAGTAGAAAAAATTCAGGAAAAGGTTGAAAAAGAAGTACAACCGGAATTCCATAAAGAACTCAAATACATGATTAAGCCCCATGATTATCTTGCCAAAATTGCCAGGAATTTGTATGATGATAAATCAAAATGGAAAAACATCTGGGAATGGAATGACGATCTGGTGGGCGAAAATCCCAATCTAATTTATCCCTATTATGAACTCCACTTAAAAAATGTCCCCGCCGAATCTATAAGCAAATTAAATTATGATTTTTATAAATATGAAGTTGCTGACAATGAAAACTTACGTTCTATTGCCCTAAAAGAATACGGTAGCCCTTATGCCTGGGTCATAATTTATCGGGATAATAAGGATAAAATTAATCTGAAAGAAGGACTTCCAGCTGGTACTATTCTAAAACTCCGTACCGAATTATATAATCAGGAATAATATCTCAATTCCAAATCACTATTTAAAAAAGGCCTTTTCGAGATGGAGAGGCCTTTTTTATTTATTTTACTGCTAATTATCCCTGACAAATTTTAAACTAATGAATGCTTTTGCTATACTTATATTCAATTCTAAGTAAATTAGTCATAAAAGGATAATAAAACTTTCAGAGAAAAGATTTTCTACTACTGATATTATCCTCTCCGTAAAAAGATTTTCTAAAAAGAGTGATTCCTTTGAAATGCGAAGTAACCATATTTTTAGCCGGATTATCAGAAAAATCACCAGCCATGTAATAAAAGTAAGGAGGCCGTGTATTCTGAATAATAGCGGGAAAACTTCTGGGAATACCATATTTTACTAATAGGCAGCGACCGGTATGAGTTGGATAGATCTTAAAATTAGCAACTGTTCGGTTGCTAGTATCCGACTTAACAATATTAAACCAAAAAGGATAATGGATTTTTTTGGGAAGGTCATAAACTTTGCGGCCATATTTACCAGTTTCAATAATCGGCGAAGGACGAGCAAGGGTTCTTCCAGTTTCCAGCACGACCATATCATTGTTTTTATTGATCAAAACTATTCCTGAATTATGAAAGGGCCAGCTACCTGTATGTCTTTTTTTGTATAACTCAATAAGGTGCGGTGATAATTGAGTATCATTAGTATCCAGACTGGTAACAAACCGACCTTGCCACCCGGTCCATTCAAAATTATATTTATTTTCAATTTTTCGCCTGATATTAGAACTTGTCGGCGGAACGATACTATTGAATTCCAAAATAACAGTCTTGTTACGACGGTGCATTGCATCGATCAGATCAAGATCGCCCTGATTTAAGCCACCATAGATCAAATTATCCCTGGCTGGCAGATTAAAATCCTTAAACCAATTGGATTTATAAACGCCGTATGTATCGAGGACAAACATAAGATTGTTGACATCTGCTAGATTTTCTATCTCCTGTTCGTCTAAATTACCAAGATCACGGATTGCATAATTATCACAATCCCGGGGTAAAAATCCATAATGGCCATCTTTGAGCGAAGGCAAATTCCCAAAATTAGTATATTTTTTATAATGTAATATCCAGTATAATGACTTTCTCTCCAGCCCTTCCTGGGTCATTGAAGTTTTGTCAACTGTAACCATATTAAGGTTTTTGTGTGGAGAAATGAGCCAAAAACACCACATAAATAAGGGAACGATTAAAAGGAACAATACCAAAATTAACAGGACCTTGTGCTGAAATATTTTATGTAAATCCATATCCAAACCTCGCTGAGTAATGCTTAAATCTATAAAATATTGTATTTATTACCAAAACATTGAAAAAAATAAAATAAAACATTATTTAATTATCTACTCCTGATGGCATAATTATTAATTATTCTAATAAATATTGATAAATAAAAGTGTTAAATCATATTTTGAAATTCACAATAAATTTTGTTTTACTTTTATTGATAATGTTATAAATTACTGCACTTATGAATATGAATCCGAAAGATATCAAACTCAATAACTGGTGGTGGCAGTGGCTAGCAGATAAGAAGTCAGCCTTTCGGATTCCTGTGGTAACTTAAAATAATTTAGCATAAATTTTTGATTATTAACCGCTTATCCGAAAGGATAGGCGGTTTTTTTTATATCTATTTTCCAAAAAGGAGCCCAAAATATGAACGATTATCAAAAAATAAAAAATGCCAAAAAGGGAGAAATGGTCAGCATTGTGAGAAATTTTGACAATTTCCCCGATCCAGTTTCCTATTTTAGCCGTCTGACAGATTACGGCCGACGAGAAAATAGCCTTTTGCTAGAATCAGCAGATATTGTCAGCAAATATGGAGAGCGCAGTATCGGTGCTATTAATCCCTGTTTAAAAGTCACCGGGCAAGGCAAAAAATTTCAGGTCACTGCTCTGAATCCTACTGGTAATTTTTTTCTGGGTGAATTGTACGACGATCTGGCTTTTTGCGAGCAGCTCAAACATACTGATCGATCTATTATAGGCGTTTTAAAACCGGAAAAAAACATTCTGAATGAAGAAGAACGCTTAAAATCACGAAATCATTTTGAATTACTTCGGACAATTAACAACAAATTCACTCCCCAAACAGACCAATTTAGCCAATATGGTGGTCTGTTTGGCGCAATTAGTTATGATATGATCGACCAATTTGAAGATTTACCTGCTGCTCAAAAAGATATTATCCAGGATCCTGATTATGAAATGTATTATGTTGACAACTTATTTGTCATGGATCATACAAAAGGTGAAATGCTCATCCTGGCTAATGCTCTCATAACAGAGCAGGATCGTGATCAACTTTACATTGATTGTATAAAAAAGATTAATGAATATGAAGAGCATCTGGCTGGTAAAGATCCCGAAATTCAAATCCCTGGTCATAAAAAGCCTCCCATTTCAACCGACACATCCCGAGCGGAATTTATAGACCGGGTCAAACAATTAAAACAGCATATTCGCAAAGGCGATATTTTTCAGGCCGTTCTTTCCCGAACAATTACAGCAAAAAGTGACTTGCCACCTTATTATGTTTATTCCCGTCTGCGGGAAATAAATCCCAGTCCATATATGTTTTATATCAAGGACGAAGAAGGATGTCTGCTGGGAGCCAGTCCAGAAATGTTTGTCCGGGTTGAGGGTCAAGATGAAAAGAAGGTTGAAATTCGACCGATTGCCGGTACCAAACCAAGGGGATTAATTAATGGCAAAATTGACCGGGATCTGGATTCCCGCTACGAACTGGAATTGAAACTCGATCCCAAGGAGCAAGCTGAGCATACAATGCTGATTGATCTGGCCAGGAATGATGTTGCCCGGGTCAGCAAAACTGGAAGTCGCTATGTTGATGAGCCACTTATTATTGAGAAATACTCTCATGTTCAGCATCTGGTCAGCAATGTTTCCGGAATTCTAAAAGATGATCTCGATGCCCTCCACGCCTATTTGGCTTCTATGAATATGGGAACATTGACGGGAGCACCCAAAATTGAAGCCATGAAATTATTGCGAAAATATGAAAAGACAAAACGGGGATTTTATGGAGGCGCAGTTGGTTATTTTACTCCCGGTGGTGATTTTGATTCCTGCATTGTTATTCGCTCAATGCGTTTTAAAAATAAGAAAGCCTACATCAGAGTTGGCGCCGGAATTGTGCACGATTCTGATCCGGAAAAAGAATGGCAGGAAACTATAAAGAAAGCTTCTGCCTGTCTGGAAGCCCTGGAAATTGATATAGATTATGAAAATGTCAATAAGGAGGCCAAATGAATGTTCTGTTTATAGATAATTTTGATTCATTTACTTATAATCTTGTTGAAGAATTTGCAAAAAGAAACAATAATGTCAAAGTTTATCGAAATAACACTCCTATGACCACAATTGATCAGGTAATAAAAGATTTTGAAGTCGAGATAATTGTTCTCAGTCCTGGACCGGCGACTCCCCAAGATGCTGGTATTTGCCTTGATATAATTAAAAAATATTACCAGAAAATTCCAATACTGGGTATTTGTCTTGGATTTCAGTGTCTGGTTGAAGCATTTAACGGCCAGGTTTCTGAATGCAGTGAAATTTTCCATGGCAAAGCCAGTATAGTTGAACACAATCAAAGAGGATTCTTTCGAAATATTGACAGCCCAATTCAGGTTGGTCGTTATCATTCTCTATATGCTGCCCGGCTCCCTTCAGAATTTACTCTAGCTGCTGAGATCAGGGGAATTCCAATGGCAATCTGGCATAAAGAATATCCTCTTTACGGAGTTCAATTTCATCCCGAGAGTATTTTGACTCCAACAGGTGGAAAAATTATCGAAAATATTATTGGAGGAATCAATGATTCAAAAGCAAATTAATAAAGTAATTAATAATCAGGATTTGACCATTCAAGAAGCTGAAGAGGTTATGAACCATATTATGAGCGGTGAATGTACTGATTCTCAAATAGGTGGATTTTTGACAGCATTGGCAACCAAAGGTGAGACAGTCGAAGAAATCACAGCCTGCGCCCGAGTTATGCGGGCCAAGGCAACTCGTATAGAAGTGGACGGAAATAAAGATGTTATCCTCGACACTTGCGGTACAGGTGGCACAGGAACCGACACTTTTAATATTTCAACTACTGCGGCAATTGTGATTGCAGCCGCTGGAGTAAAGGTCGCCAAACATGGCAATCGAGCAGCTTCATCAAAATGTGGGAGTGCTGATGTTTTGGAAGAATTGGGCGTAAACCTGGATGTCACGCCGAAAATTGTCGCCCAAAGTATAAAAGAGATTAATATCGGTTTTTTGTATGCGCCAATTCTACACAAGGCTATGAAATATGCAATTGGTCCTCGTCGAGAACTCGGTGTAAGAACGGTCTTCAATATTTTAGGGCCGCTTACAAATCCGGCTGGTGCGACTGCTCAGGTTATGGGTGTATTTGATGATAAATTGACCGTCCCTATTGCTCATGTTCTGGATAAATTGGGCGAAAGCCGTGCTTTTGTTGTCCATGGTGAGGACAATCTTGATGAAATTACAATTACCGGGCCGACAAAAGTTTCAGAACTCAATAATGGTCAGGTCAGTACTTATCACATAAAACCTGAAGATTTTGGATTGGAACGAGCGCCCTTTTCTGAAATCAAAGGCGACGATGCCAATCAAAATGCGGCTATTGTTAGATCAATTCTGGAAGGAAAACAAAGTCCAGCCCGGGATATTGTTGTTCTCAATGCAGCCTATGGATTGCTGGCTGCAGGAAAAGTAGATGATCCGCAAGCTGGTGTTGAATTAGCCCAAAAAACCATTGACTCCGGTCAGGCAAAAAGTAAACTGGAAGCTTTAATCCAGCAGGTGGCAGTATGATTCTCGATAAAATTCTTGCCAATAAAAAACTGGAAGTAGAACAACATAAAAGCAAGTTGCCTCTGGAAATAATTAAGCAAAAAATTGCGCCTTCCAGTAAAAATTTTAAGAAGGCGCTCAAGGAGGGGCCGGGGATCAATTTGATCGCTGAAGTTAAACGCAAATCACCCTCCCGAGGCCCAATCAGGCCTGACCTGGATATCGAGCAGATCATAAAAATATATGATCAAAATCCTAATGTAAATGCTATTTCATTTCTGACTGACGAGAAATATTTTGCTGGCAGTCTGGAGGAACTTCAACAAATAAGTTCTCAAACAAAGAAACCTATCCTGCGAAAAGATTTTGTTATTGATGATTATCAAATTTATGAGGCCCGCTATTTTGGTGCTGATGCAATTTTGCTAATCGCCAGAATTTTATCACGAAGGCAAATTAAAAAATATATTGACCTAGCCCAACAATATGGAATGGATTGCCTGGTAGAGATTCATAATGAATCCGACATTAAAAAATTGCCTGAAAATGCTGATATAATCGGCATCAATAACCGAAATCTGGCAAATATGGAAATTGATCTCAACATCACCCGACAATTATCCCAAAAAATTGCCAACGAAAAAGTGCTGGTAACTGAATCCGGAATTCTCGATTCTAAAGACGTCCACAAGGTGAAGAATCTTGCCGACGCCATGTTGATTGGCAGCGCAATTATGGCTAGTTCTGATCCAGCAGCCAAAATTGATGCTCTTCTAAGGCCAAAAATAAAGATTTGTGGCCTGACTAATTTTTCAGATGCCAATTTGTGTGCACGTTTAGGAGCTGATTTTCTGGGTTTTATATTTTATGAAAAATCGCCCCGCTTTATTGATCCGCAAAATGCCAGTCCAATTATCAAAAAAATCAAAAGCCATTATCCTGAAATTAAAACTGTAGGTGTTTTTGTTAATGCTGATATCAGGAGAGTAAAGGAGATCAGAGAAAACTGTGGACTGGATTATTTACAATTGCACGGTAATGAATCGCCAGATTATGTAGCACGCCTGAGCGGTAATATTATCAAAGCTTTCCAAGTTGAAAGCAAATCAGAAATAAAATCAAAAATAAAAAAGTACAGGAGTTATTTTGTGCTTTTGGATACATTTCATCCGGATAAATATGGTGGGACAGGAGAAACTTTTGACTGGAATGTTTTGCAAAAATTTCCTGAAAAGAAAATATTCCTGGCCGGTGGCGTAAATCCCAATAATATTTCCCGGGCTATAAGTTTTCAACCCTATGCTCTTGATATTAATTCCGGAGTCGAAAAGGAGCCCGGAATAAAGGACAAAAAATTACTGCAAAAAATTCTGGGTAATAAATGAATAAATTAAAACAAATAAAAAATCGTGAGGTATAAAAATGACAAAAGGATATTATGGAAAATATGGCGGCCGTTTTGTTTCTGAACTGCTGATGCCGGCTATCAGTGAACTGGAGCAAAATTTTAACAAAATTAAAAAAGATGATCAGTTTCAGAAGGATTTTTCTGTTTTGCTTCAAAAATATGTGGGGCGACCTTCACCAATTACCTATTGTCCCCAGATCAGTAAAGACGTAGGTGCTCAGATCTATTTGAAACGGGAAGATCTCAATCATACAGGCGCTCACAAAATTAACAATGCATTAGGCCAGGCTCTCATAGCAAAAAAAATGGGCAAAACCAGAATTATCGCTGAGACTGGAGCCGGACAGCACGGTGTGGCAGTAGCAACAGCCTGCGCAAAACTAGGCCTGGAATGCGAAATTTATATGGGCAAGAAAGACATGCAGCGCCAGGAGCCTAATGTATTTCGCATGGAACTCATGGGCGCTAAAGTTACTCCAGTGATTTCGGGCACAAAAACTCTCAAAGACGCTATTAATGCTGCTTTGCGGGACTGGAGCAGCAGTGTGGAGACAACTCATTATTTGCTGGGCTCAGTTCTGGGCCCCCATCCTTTTCCTGAAATGGTAGCCTATTTTCAGAGCGTCATCGGGCAGGAAGCCCGTCATCAGATTCTTGAGGAAACGGGCCAAATGCCCGACACTGTAATCGCC
>JAIPJV010000089.1 GCA_021734005.1 Fidelibacterota bacterium | reverse complement strand
GGGTAATTGGGTATGATCTTTAATATCAGGATCAATAAATTCCTGGCTTATACCACGGGAAGGAGCCCCTACTTCAGCTAACTGGATCTCTTTATTTAATTTTTCGTAACGTTCTATAACCCTAATATAATCAGCAATAGGTTTTCTGGTAAAATAGACCTGTACTCCAACGGCGTCAAAATCTACTCCAGCTTCAATCAGTTCTTCTGTAAATTGATAAGGAGTCCGCTGAGCATATTGGGCTTCCTTTTCATGCCATTTACCTTTTTGAACATATTCACCAAAAGGACAGCAATTATTAATTAATAAGGTTATATCAGGATTAACATCGCGTGCAACTTCGCAGGCAAACTTTGTTAATTCAATAGATTGTTTATGATCTAACTCTAGTTCATTAGCCCAATCATGGAGTTCATTGACTACTTCCCAACCTGCTATTCTATCCCCATAATGTCCTACCACTGTCCGAATATGTTCTTCCAGATATTTCAGCACCTGAGGATATTTTTTCTTCTTTAACCAATCCGGTGTAACCCATTTATGAGTCCAAAATAAAGGTCGGCCTTCAACTGTGACGCCTCGATCAATAAGTTTATCTAATAATTGATCACGCTCTTTGAACTGTTTCTGGTCTTCTTTAGGTTCAAAATCAACAAAATCACCAATCAAATAATGAGTTATAGTAGCATAATTGAAGAGTTCAGTAAAACGTTCTAAAAAAAGATTCTCATTCATTTGAAAATAGCCCCGACCATCACATCCAAAAAGAAAATCTGACCTTTCTCCTTGCATTTGAATATCAAAGCGTGCTTTCTCAAACTCGATCAATTCACTTGCTATCAAACCATACTTCAGGGCTTTTTGGGATAATTTAGCACACTGCTCTGGATTATTTTTTCTTTTTTTGGCATCATTAAGATAATTTTCTGCTAAATTCACAAACCCATTAAGCTCTCTTGAAGGCTCCCAATTATTATCATAAAATAATTTTAATCTCCGGCGATTACGAAATACCCGGGTTAGAGCAAGTTCAAAATTTAAATTGTATTTTTGACGGGAATTGTTCGATATTTGATAATATTTTCCCCCATTGTCAGCAGGCATTTGTAAATATCCATAGCCCTCTACATTCCATCGCACTGTTATATAAAAACTTTTCACCCTATCAGTATCAGAAATCACAACCCCATTTTTATTTACCTCAATATCACTTTTAAAAGTATCACCTCGGGTATCACTAGCAAAGGCAAAATCATCAAGATGAGGCCCTCTTCCTTTCTGAACGAAATAGGGTTGAAAAGTTATCTTACCATTCTGCATATTACTTTTCCTTTCTTACTTTAAATTTTTCCATGATTCCTGTAGATTCATTAATCTTTGATATGCCGCTTTCTTTTCCCCTTCCGGTGAACGTAGTAGCCCACCAGTTTTAATCCAGGAATAAGGATCAACAAAATCATACCAATTAATTGCTTCTATCCATTGTTTACTATAGGCAAGGGTATATAATCCCTCAACCCAATCTGCCTGAAGTTCTTCATCCCAGGGACGGTGCCATATATAGGGTTCAGTGGGCATCTCTAACCGTCCCGAATTGATCGATTTTTTTGTAGGTCCTGACGATGCTCCTACTTCAGTCAATTGAACTGGTCGTCCGAACTCTTCATATCTTTCGATTAATAAAATGGTATCCTGAAGATCACGATAAGGGAAATACATCTGTTGACCTGTGATTGTAAAATCCACACCAGCGTCTACCAGGGCTTGCATGAATTGATGGGGAGTCCGCTGGGGATATTTAGCATCCAATTTTCCCCATTTGTTAAGCTGCACATATTCAGCAAAGGGGCAGCAATTATTTATAAGTCGATGCACTTTAGGATTTGTTGCTTTGGCCACATCGCAAGCCAGTTTTGTTATTTCCACAAATTGTTCAGGTTTTAGTTGCAGTTCATTAGCCCAATCATGAGCTTCATTGACCACCTCCCAGGCATACATACCATCCCCATAATGCCCAACAACTTCTCTGGTATGTTCTTCAACATATTTTAATAATTGATCATAAGACATATTTCTGAGCCAGTCGGGAGTAACAGTACGGTAGAAATAGAATAGCGGCCGTCCCTCCACTGTAATATCGTTCTGTCGCAATTCCTTAAAAACGGCATCACGTAATTGATAGTTGGTATTACCTCGGGAAGGTTCAAAATCCTGATAATAACTACTTTTCAAATAGTGTGTGATCGTTGCATAATCAAAAATATCTGTGAACCGCTCCATAAATAGTTCCGGATCCATTTGAAAAAAACTGCGGGAATCACAGCCAATGTGAAAATCGGGACGATAGCCATTGAGTCTGATAGTATTTCTGGCCTTATCTAATTCCATCATTTCACCTGCTCGCATAGCATATAATAAAGCTTTCTGAGCCAATTTAGCACATTTTTGTTTATTGTGCTCCACTTTGACTGCATCGGCATAATAGCTTTCTGACAGCTCTTTTATGGCCTCGACTTCTTTTGAGGGCTGCCAGTTTCCACTTGATAAATGATTTAAACGTCTTCTGTTACGCAGGACCCGACTCTTAGCCAGCTCAAAATTTAGATTTAGTTCCTCAACCTTACCCTTTGGTGGTAATTGATAATATTTACCGCCATTATCAGCAGTAATATAAATATATCCAAATCCTTCTACGTTCCAGCGCACATCAATTCCAAACTTATCAACGCCCCGTGTATCTGATATTTTAGCACCTTGCTTCGAAGCTGTTATATTGGATAAAAAAGCATCCCAATTTTCATCGCTGGCATAAGCCCAATCCAGCAAATGAGGGCCTTCCCCTTTTTGGACATAATAAGGTTTAAAAATTAGCTCCCCTTCCTCTGTACTTTTAGAAGTTTTGCTTTTCGTTAAAACCAAAGGGCTAGCCAAAGCCTTGCCTGCTACTAAACCTGTCATCCCAGCATAAGTCGCACTTTTTATAAATTTTCTTCGAGTAATTTTTACCATGATATCTCCATATTTAACTTATGTTAGACCTTTTAAATATTTCCGCAGAGTAAACAATCTATTATAAATAGCTTTTTTCTGTTTTCCTCTCTTTTTGTCCTTTAATAATCCACCATTATCATAAAATGCACCTGCATCAATAAAATCGAACCAGAGAGCCTGGTTTACATAGGGTTTGCTATAGCCTATTTTAAACATTGCTTCAGCCCAATCAGCCTGGAGTTTTTCATCCCAGGGCCGATGCCAGGGATAAGGTTCCTCGGGAATTCCCATACTACCAATTTTAACAGAGCGATTACTGGGTCCACTAGTTGCGCCTATTTCTGAAATTTGAACCTTTTTCCCTAATTCTTCATAGCGCTCTAAAATCAAAATAAAATCCTGCAAATCTCTATATTGATAATAGAGCTGTTGCCCAATTATATCAAAATCAACGTCAGCTTCAATTAAATCCTTTATAAATTGGTGAGGAGTCCGTTGAGGATATTTGGACTTTTGTCCAGACCATTTTCCCAGATGTACATATTCACCAAAAGGACAGCAATTATTTACCATCAATGGCATATCAGGTACAGTATCCCGGGCCACTTCACAGGCAAATTTCGTCAATTCAACGATCTGTTCGGGATTTAATTGAACCTCATTAGCCCAGTCATGAAATTCATTTACTATTTCCCATAAGTACATCCCATTGCCGTAATGTGACAATACTTCCCTGGTATGCTGCTCAACATATTTCTTTAACTGATCATAGTTCTTATTTTTTAGCCAATCAGGGGTAACCCACTTATGAAACCAGAAAAGTAGGCGGCCTTCAACCTGTACATTATGCTTCTTTAAATCCTTATAAAGTACATCTCTCAGTTTAAAATTCAGCTGTCCTTCTTTGGGCTCAAATACATTCATCTCAGGATCACCATTTACTACATAAGTCAAAGCAGCCAGATCAAATAACTGAGGAAAATATTCCATGAAAAGATCCTTGGACATTTCATAGTAAGCTCGGGCATCACAACCAAATAGGAAATCAGTCCTTCCTCCCTGCTGTTCAATATCCCAATCGACTTTCTCCATTTCAAACATTTCGCTGCCATGCAGTGCATAGTATAATGCCCCTTGCGATAATTCTCCACATGATTCACTCAATCTTTTTTTCTTGCGAGCATCTTCTAACAAGGTTTCCGATAGTGCAATATATTTTGCAGCTTCCTTAGATGGTTGCCAATCTTCTTTTTTGAATTTTTCCAAACGGCGCCGATTTCGTACAATCCGGCTCAGGGCTAGTTCGAAATTTAGATTATATACAACCTTTTTCCCTGATCCAGGCGATGTGTAATACTCACCACCATTATCAGCAGTATAATCATTATATCCAAAGCCTTCTACATTCCAGCGGACATTGATACCGAATTTCTTGACTCCAGGGGTTTTTGTAATTTTAATTCCCTTAGAATCCACATGAATATCTGAATGAAAAGTATCCCAATTTTCATCAGTTGCAAATGCCCAGTCTGCCATATGTGGACCTACTCCCTTTTGCACAAAGTAAGGTCGGAAAAGTACTTCACCTTGGGATGATAGTGAGGTTCCAGCTTTCTTACCGGATAAAACAGTCACCAGGCCGTCAGTCTTTGAGCTTTGCGAGCTCTCAGTACATTTACAACTGTTCAATGGTCTTTCTTCATTTTTCGGTTTTATTTCTGTTCTCCTATCTAATTTTAGGCTTATTAAGATTCATTATGCTCATGGAAAATTTTTCATGATCATTATCAATCTTGAAATACTTCAATATATGAATATTGTTGAACTACCTTTAAGTATAAATACTTTTTATCATTATCTCTCTAATCTTTTTTATTTCCGAAACTGTGCTCGGGACCTCTTCGATGGTTTGGTTACTTTTGTGGCGAGACAAAAGTTACAATAGAATAAAGATTACCTGGAGCATCATAGTAAAAATAACCCATATTTTGATCTCATCATCGTTCTCCTATACTGGTAAAACTAAGTTTTGGATTACATTGCTGTTTTTGTTCTAGAATGTTTTGTATGACTTTCCAAAACTAAGTTTTTACTATTTTGGCATTTGACTCCAATTGCGTTCCTGTCAAGGACATCTTTTTGAGGCAATTGCAACTTAGGAACGAGAGAGAGGAGTTCAATTTAGGAATGGGTTAAGTCTGTAAATTGAAAATCTGAAATATTAGTCATAATCCTTTGCTTTTGATGATATACACAGTACTAATATTCAAATATCAACTGGCTTCCACCAACAATCTGAGAGTGAAAGATCCGGTACTCATCCCAAACCTCCCCATTAATAGAAATTATTTTGGGTTTCTGATTGGCTAACAAACTACCCTTTTTCTCAACAATAAATTTTTCGCCAGGATAGTATTCTCTATTCAGATCGATCACTGCTTTCCGAAAGAGTGGTTCACCTAATCGATAATTATCAGTAGCCGGACAAGCAGGATAAAATCCCAATGCTGAAAAAACGAACCAGGCCGAAATTGTTCCTGCATCATCATTTCCTGGTAAGCCCCCAGGACCAGTTCCGAAATTATCTTCCATTATATTTTTAACAATCTTTCTGGTATGATCTTCTTCACCAGGTAGATAAGTAAATAAATATGGATAAGCAATATCCGGTTCATTATTTATTGTGAAATGTCCCTCTGAAAAGCAGGTTTGTAATTTTTCGCAAAAAGGCTCTTCACCACCAAAAAGATTGATCAGTCCAGTAATATCATGGGGAACAAACCAGGTATAATTCCAGGCATTCCCCTCGACATAACCCGGTCCGCCCGATCCTTCCCAGCTACCCGAGCCCTCAGTTTCCAAAGGATCAAAAGGAGTTAACCAGGAACTATCTCGGCGACGGGGCCGCATAAAATTAGTTTTTCTATCAAATAAATTTTTATAGTAGCCAGATCTTTTAAAAAATTCTCCAGCGATCTTATCTTTCCCCAATTTCTGAGCCATATTGGCTATTGCCCAATCAGATAAACAATACTCGAGAGAAGTTGAAACAGGGCCCCAGGCCCACCATTCCTGACTTTTATCCTGAGGAAAAGTAATATAACCATACTTCAACAATTCATGATATCCAGAACGAATCGGCGGGGCCATTTCGCCCGTTTCTATTAAAGCCGGTTTAAGCATTGCTTCTAAAGCCAGATCAGTATCATAATCCCTAATTCCTTTTATATAGCTATCAGAAATTACAATTGGAGCTGCATCTCCAACCATCATATAAGTCTCATTTCCGGCTAATTCCCATTTCGGTAACCAGCCCGACTCCCGATACATATTGAGCATACTACGGATCATGGCCGATTGTCTTTCCGGATAGACCAACGTTAATAATGGATGGAGTGTTCGATAGGTATCCCATAGGGAGAAAACTGAGTAACGCTCACTGTTGGTAACTTTTCCTGTTCCATTTTGTCCCATTAACGGGTATTCGCCATTTACGTCGCTAATTATATTTGGATGGATTAAAGCATGATACAAAGCAGTGTAGAATTTTATCTTATTGGTATTTGAACCATCTCCTACTTTTATTCTGCTTAATTGTTGCTCCCAGGCTAATTGCGCTTCACTCACAATTTGATTAAAATTCCAGTGGGGAAGTTCCTGTTCAAGATTTTTGCGAGCGTTCTCGATGCTAACATAGGAAATACCTACTTTTACTTTTACCGGCTTATCAGGATTGGAGTTAAAGATCATTCTAACCCCAATTCCTGCATCTTCAATGCTGGCGAAGCGATTATTTAGAATTTTATCATCAGTCCATATTTCTGCTTGTTTCGAGGATTGATTAAATCGGGCTACAAAATATACTTTATGGCGATTATCCTCACCGCACAATCCACCCGAAATGTTATATCCGGTAACTTCTTCTGCTGAAATAATATTTATTGCTCCTCCCCTGCGTTCAACCAGACTTCTACCCGCATCGATTAAAATGCTCAGATCGCCATTTTCATCGGGAGTAAATTGAGTAAAGCCACATCTATTTGTTGCCGTTGCTTCGACCTGCACCTCAGGTTCCACCAATTTGGCAGAGTAATATCCGGGCCGAGCTTGTTCATCACTGTAATGACAGCGATACAAATTCGGTGTTGTCTCCCAATCATTCTCTCCAGCAGTAAGAATTATACTCCCCAAATCGGAACAGCCGGTACCACTGAAATGAACATGACCCAATCCATAAAAATAGGGCTGATTATAGATGTATCCCGATGGTGCATTAGGGTCTGTATGAGGACTAACTGATACCATTCCCCAGGGAAGGACAGCTCCAGGAAAGGTATTGCCTCCTCCGGCAGTACCTATAAACGAATCGACATATTGAGTTAAATTCTCATTTTCACTATGAAGCACATTAAACATAATTATAAAACCTAGTAGTGAAATTTTGATCATATAGGATTTAATAATATCACTCCTCATTATATCTTAATTATATCTTAATATACCAGTTTTTCTTCCACATCCCCCAGGCAACTAGATAGATGATCAATACCAATCCGATTGCAAACATCAGAGTAGCATTGATTGGATTGGCAAGAGGCAAGAATATTTTTTCATAAATAACATCATGCAAAGTTGTGATGTCACCGGCCTGATTTCGCCAAATAATACTCCACAAGAAACTGGCCAGGAGTTCTGCTAAAGTAAAAACTGTAATAGCATTCACACCAAAGATCACA
>JAIPJV010000088.1 GCA_021734005.1 Fidelibacterota bacterium | reverse complement strand
ACAACCAGCGCATAACATCAACGCCCATCTCTTCAGCAGCGTCATCAAACCAGATTGCATTCCCCGTGCTTTTATGCATTTCATCACCGTGCTCATCTTTGACCAGTTTATATCCTAAGACACGGGTAAAAGGCGGTTTATTTTCCATGGCTGCGCTCATAGCGATCAAAGCGTAAAACCAGTTACGGAATTGACCGGGCAGGGATTCACAGATAAATTCAGCCGGAAACCACTCTTTCCAGTATTCTTTATCATGGCGATAATTCAATGTCGAATAAGGAACAATTCCCGCGTCTAACCAGGGATTGCCAACATCTTCAATTCGGCTGACTTTGGCACCACACTTTTCGCACTCGATTTTAACCTCATCAATCCAGGGTTTATGAGGGGAGTGGCCTTCGAAGTCATCCCAGCCTTCAACTGCTCTTTCTTCCAATTCTTCATCACCGCCAATTACTGTGACATGACCACATTCCTGACACTCATAAATAGGTAGAGCAAGTCCCCAGAAACGTTTTTTGGAAATCATCCAGTCATCCATATTTCGCAGCCAATCCAGTTCTCGATCCATTCCATAAGAAGGCATCCAGTTGATCTGCTTTGTAATTTCCATCATATCTTTGCGTAATTCATCCATGCTGATGAACCATTCATCCACCAATCGAAAAACAAGGGGAGTCCCATGTCTCCAGCAAACTGGATATCTGTGAGTATAATCATCTGAACGATATTTGATACCCTTTTCTTCGAGGTTTTGAAGAATATCACCGGTCACATCGTCCACATTTTTACCGGTCAGCCAATCAAACCCTTCCAGATAATTACCAAATTCATCGAGCGGTGCAATCACAGCCAGGTCGAATTCCTCACCTAACTGATGGTCTTCCTGACCACAACCGGGAGCAATGTGGACTATACCAGTTCCTTCATCACCGGTAACATCTTCCCAGGGAATTACTTTGTGTTCAGCACCTTCCTGAGCAGGGAGTTCATCAAAAGGGCCCTTGTATTTCAATCCCAGTAATTTTTCTCCAGTCATTGTATCTAGTATTTCATAATTACCCTTTAAAATATCCTTACGGGTTTCAGCCAGGTAGAGAATTTCATCATTTTGCTGCACTTTGATATAGTTCATCTCAGTGTTAACTGCAGCAGCTACGTTACTGGTCAATGTCCAGGGAGTAGTTGTCCAGATGAGCAGATATTCATTATCACGATCGATTAGAGGTAGTTTGACTGTAACACTGGTATGGGTCATTTCCTTGTAGCCTTCGGTGGCAATCTCATGCTCTGAAAGAGCTGCCCCACAACGGGTACACCAGGGCATTACATCATGGCCTTTATAGATCCATCCATTTTCATGACATTTCTGTAAAAATTGCCAGATTGTATAGTTATTTTCCGGTGACATTGTAAAATAGGAATTATCCCAATCCATCCAGTAACCCAAGCGGATCGATTGTTCAGTCTGTTTTTTGGAATATTTACGAACCCGTTGTTTACATTTATTGACAAATTTTTCTATACCGTATTCTTCGATATCGGTTTTGGAAGAAAATCCCAGTTCCTTTTCCACTTCAACTTCAACCCACAATCCCTGGCAGTCAAAGCCATTTTGATAGCGAGCCTGATAGCCTTCCATGGCACGAAATCTATGAAAAATGTCTTTATAAGCTCTGCCCCAGGCATGGTGGACACCCATGGGATTATTAGCTGTGATTGGACCGTCAATAAAGCGCCATTTATCTCCACCTTTATTCTTTTCCCGAAGCTTGTCAAATATTTCCTTGTCTTCCCAGAAATCCAACATTTCATGTTCGAGTTTTACGAAATCAACTTTTGAGGGAACTTTTTTCAGCAAACTGTGACCTCCTTTTATCTCTGAAATACTTTAAATATCAAATATACAATCGCACTAAGGAGTAATGACGAAGCCAGAGGGAAATATAATACAAATCCTTCTTTTTTAATCACAAAATCTCCAGGCAGTTTTCCCAGTTTATTAATCACAGGAATATTGCCACCATAAGATAACAATAGTCCCAAAACCATAACCATTAAGCCAAATATGATTAATATTCTACCCAGACTGCTCATTACTCCGGATTTTTCCTCCAATTTAACCACCAAATTTATTGTTTTTCATACAAAATAACAACCCTAGACCAATTAATTTTTTGATCTTAAAAAGCCTTTTTGCTTTTGTATTTGCCAGCGCCGAAAGTATCTTGTAATGACGGTAAATTCTCAACATCCTGGTATAAATAGCAAAGAGGGCCCGAAAAATCGAGCCCTCTTATGTTTCCTGATTTTAGCACTCTTTATTATTCGTTTTCAAGAGTTATAAAAACTGTATGCTGTTCCCGTTTTATTAGCAAGAGGATATATTGTTTATCTTTGACTTGCTCATAGCCTTCTTTCAAGTCTTCCAGGCTGGTCACTGTCTTTTTTCCAATTCTTCTAATTATATCACCGTGGCGAAGTTTCTGAGCAGATTCTGTTCCCCTTTTCAGGCCAACCACAACAACGCCTTCTTCATCTATATCAATTTCCAGTTGTTCTGCCAGTTGAGGATTTATTTCTTTGCATTTCATGCCGAGTAATTCTTCAGATGATGTGTCCATTTCTCCGGAAGTCAGTTCATCATCTTCAGGTCTCTTACCGAGTTCTACTTCAATAGTTTTTTCATCTCCGTCCCTAATTATTTTCAATTCTGCTTTTTCACCAATATCAGAGCTGGAAACCATTGAAGTTAGATGCTGAGGATGCTCGACTCTGGTGTCATTATACTCGATAATCACATCACCGATTTTCAAGCCAGCTTTTTGAGCAGGACTGCCTTCGACGACTTCATTAACAAGAGCACCAGTCCTGGTGTCTACGTCCATGGCCCGGGCAATAGGATCAGTAATCGAACCGATCATAACACCAAGCCAGGCTCTTTCTACATGGCCGGTTTCAATCAAATCCTCCATAATTTTTTGCGCCAGATTTACCGGAATGGCGAATCCTATCCCAATATTACCGCGACTCAAGCCACCTCCTGTAGCAATGGCCGTATTAATTCCAACAAGTTCGCCTTCTATATTGACCAGTGCGCCTCCACTATTCCCAGGATTGATAGCAGCATCAGTCTGAATAAAACTGGCAGTAGTATTTCCACCAATGTTTATACTTCTGGCTTTTGCACTAACTATCCCAGCAGTAACTGTATGGGCGAGCTGTTCAGTAAGTGGTGAGCCGACAGCTACAACCCATTCTCCAACTTTCAAAGCATCAGAATCACCGAGACGAACTGATGTAAGATCGCCGGCTTCAATTTTGATTACGGCTATATCAGTTTTTTCATCCGAGCCGATAATTTCTGCTTTGTAAACTTCTCCACTGGCCAGACGCACGCTAATTTTTTCACCATTTTCTATAACATGGCTATTTGTCAGAATATAGCCTTTATCACTTACAATAACTCCCGACCCCAGGGAAGTTTGACGGGATTCACTATCGGGAGCAGGAAAACCGAAAAATTTTCTAAAAAATTCATCCTGTTCGGTCATATTTCTTTTTACGACCTTTTCAGCAGTAATTGTAACTACTGACGGCTTTACATTTTCAGCAATATTAACAAAGGCCTGGTTAAGATATTGGAGAGATGCAGATTTATTTTTATTGCTTAACAAGGATGCTTTGACAAAATTTCCTGAATCCTGCGTTGGCTTTGTGTTTTCATAAACAACTACTTTTTCTGGGTCTTTACCAAGAAAAGTTCCTCCCAGATAAACACCAACAGCAAGGAGGACAACTACTATGACTAACTTCTTAATATCAATCTTCATTTTCACCTCACATTTTTTTTAATAATCAACTCCATAGTCTGGATTTAAATGAGATAAGAGGCTTTTTGTTTCATATAAATTTAGACATAGAGATTGGCCTTCCAGATAAAAGATAAAATTCTATTTTTTAAAAATTGATCCAATTATAGCTTGGGAAGGAATCTATTTAAGAGATTCTTCCAGAACCTCACGAAGCTTATTTCTACGAAAGGGTTTTCTCAGGAAATAGATATTATCCTGTTGTTTGGCCATTTCCCTGGGCTCATTTTTATCATAGCCTGTGATCAGAAGGACAGGGAGTTTGCTATCAGTTTTGTGGATTTTCTTAAGGAGTTCTATTCCTGACAGACCCGGCATTTGGATATCAGTTATTACAATCTTAAAATTATTTTTCTGAAATTTATTCCAGGCTTCCTGCCCATCCTCTGCTAAAGTGACTTTGTAACCCATTTTTTCCAGCATAATATTAAGTATGCTTCTATTATCGACATCATCTTCGGCCAGCAAAATACTCTTTTTATGATCAGAGGATTTACTTTTGGGTTTTTTCCGCTTTTGTTCAGTTCGGGTTATTCTTGCGTTCTCTCTTTCTATCTGACGAGTGGAGGATTTGATTTTGTCAACAGTTCTGATGATCATTTCAATCTGTTCGGTTGCAAAGAAATCTTTTTTGTCGACATGCTCCCATAGCTCCTCGGCAGCCCCCAATATACTGGTCAACTTGCCATTGATAGATTGCGCACAATCCAGACTTGTTTTGCGAAAGGATTCTAGTTTTTTTATACTGGGTAAATGCCTTTTTTTGGATTTGGGTGAGTTCATTTTCCCTCCTAAATTTTAGGATTTCGTCACT
This sequence comes from Fidelibacterota bacterium, assembly GCA_021734005.1. Lineage (GTDB taxonomy): Bacteria > Fidelibacterota > UBA2242 > UBA2242 > JAFGTP01 > JAIPHI01. The sequence goes on along the minus strand of JAIPJV010000088.1, from coordinate 3,083 downwards.
TAAGTAATATAAAAAATGCTTCAAATTATTCAAAGAGATTTATATTGTAATCTTTATAAACAATCATCAGGGTTTTCTCTTTTATCTTTTTCAATCAGAGCATAGGCATTGTGATTGTGAATAGATTCAAAATTCTCAGATTCAACTTTGTACCAGTAGACCCGGTCATCTTTATTAAGGGTAAGGGCAAGATTGCGGACTACATCTTCAACAAATTTAGGATTATCATAAGCAGCTTCAGTCACATATTTTTCATCTTCTCTCTTTAACAATGAGTACACCGGGCTGGAGGCTGCTTGCTCAGCGATTTCAATGAGTTCCTCAATCCAGATCAATTCATTATAGCGAACTTTTATGCTGATAATTGAGCGCTGATTATGGGCTCCTGATTCAGATATTTCCTTGGAACAGGGGCAGAGAGTGTTGACAGGTACTTTTACTCCCAGGACGAAGTCCAGGTCTTCTCTTAAATTACCGGTAAAACTACACTCATATTTCATCATGCTTTTTGCTTCAGAAACAGGGGCAGATTTCTCCAAAAAATAGGGAAAAAACACCTCAATATGAGCTTCTTCTGCCTTCAAACGCCTTTTCATTTTGAGAAGCACCTCATCAAGACTGTCAATCTGCAGTTTGTGATGGTGCTGATTTAGAATTTCCACAAAGCGGCTCATATGAGTGCCTCGAAAATCATGGGGCAGATTAACATACATATTGATAGAAGCCACCGTTTTCTGCACTTCGTTTTCCCTATCTAAAAGAACAATGGGATAGGTCAGATCTTTGACTCCGACCTGATCTATTGGAATATTTCTATTATCAATTTGATTTTGCACGTCCTGCAATGTTTATTCCTCTTTTTGATAATTTTTCTGAGTATGTTCCGCAGTAACAATCGTCTTGACATTTCCCCGCCGATTAAAATCACCGACAACTTTTATCCAGCGGGGGTCAATTTTTTCAACAATATCATCCATAATTTTATTAACTGTTGCTTCATGATACATTCCCTGATTGCGGAATTTATTGATATATAATTTCAAAGACTTTAATTCCACAACATATTTATCAGGGATATAGTGAACATTTATAACAGCAAAATCGGGATAGCCCGTTACAGGACATAGACAGGTGAATTCGGGCAATTCAATATCAATTCTGTAATCCCGGTCTGGGTATTTATTTTTTATTGGTATTAATTCCGCTTCCTCAATTTCTTTTGTTCCTTTTTTCTTCTTTTGGGACATATTTACTCCTTTTCTTGATAATTGGTAGGATCTGGAACTCCGGCTTTTTGAAAGCCCTCTCTTCGCAAGCGGCAACTGTCACAAACTCCACAGGCTCGTCCCTGTTCATCAGGATTATAGCAGCTGATTGTTTTGCTGTAATCTACTCCCAGATCCACACCTTTTTTAATAATCTCTGCTTTTGTCATCTCTATAATAGGTGTATGAACTTTAATGTCATTACCGGTAACCCCGGCTTTGGTAGCCAGATTGGCTGTTTTCTGAAAGCTTTTTATGAATTCCGGACGACAATCTGGATAGCCGCTATAATCTAGACTATTAACACCAATAAATAAATCATAAATATGATTGACTTCAGCCCAGGCCAGAGCCAGAGAAAGAAAAATCAAATTACGCCCGGGTACATAAGTAGCGGGAATTTCCTCTTCGCTGGAATTGTCAGTAGGAACTGGTATATCATCAGTAAGAGCCGAGCCACCAATCTGGGAAAGATCAATATTCATTATCTTATGATTTTCAACATTCATGCTTTTTGCAACCTGCCGGGCGGCTTGAAGTTCTACAGAATTGCGCTGCTCATAATTATAACTTATAGCATAAACCTGGTAGCCCTCCGATAGGGCTATGGCTAGAGTTGTAGCTGAATCCAGTCCTCCACTAAGTGAAACAAGTGCTTTCTTACTCATTCTCATACTCCTCTTGTTTTCTCAGGCCAGATCATTTTATGTAATTGCGGTTGAAAGCGCACATCCAGACCTTCTGTCAAAATCCAATCGCATAAACTCGCATAATCGAGGCGGTCTTTTACTGCAGCGAACAAAATTTCTGTTGCCCTAAATAAATTGTGTTGCCGACAAAAATTCACACTCCAGTCAAAATCCGTCCGATCAGAAATAACAAACTTTAGATTGTCCCGGGTATGCAAAAGTTTCAAATTTTCCAGTAAAAAAGTGCCTTCTTCTCCACTTCCCGGTGTTTTCACATCAACAACTTTGACAGTTTCCTCCGGCAATTCTGCCAAACTTAGCGAGCCATTGGTTTCAATTAATAATTCATAACCACGATTTATAATTTTCCGGGCTAATTCTATAGTATCTTCCTGAAGAAGGGGTTCACCGCCCGTAATTTCTACATTCCTAACCGGATATTGCAAAATTTTACTTAATAATTGATCTACTGTAAAAAAATCACCCTCTTCATAAGCATATTTTGTATCGCAATAATTGCATCTTAAATTGCAGCCAGTCAACCTGATGAAGAGGAAGGGCTTGCCCAAAAATACTGATTCGCCTTGAATCGAATAAAATATTTCATTTACCTTAAGAATAATTTACTCCCGATATGCAATAGAATATTTATCGGTTTCCCAGACAACCACTTGATGAATTTGAACATTTTCAGGCAATTTTTTTTCAATCTCATGATATAGATATTCAGCAATATTTTCAGCAGTAGGATTAGCCCCCTCCAGGAAAGGGAGATCATTTAAATATTGATGGTCAAATTTTTCAATGACAGGGTGGACTATTTTTTTTAATTCTTTGAAATCAACGGATATGCCAATTTCATCCTGTTGATCGGTTTTGACTTCAACTTTGATTTTCCAATTATGGCCATGTAGATTTTTACATTTCCCGGGGTAATCCTGCACACGGTGGGAAGCGGAAAAGTGGGTTCTATAGGCTATTATGTACAATTTATGCTCCTTAAATAAACATTCAAATACAAGTAAAATCTAAAAATTCATAAAGCTTCTTGCAACCCGTATTCAATAATTTTACAAATATCCCCGCAATTTTCTAAACACCAGATCAATGAGAAAAATTGTCAGCAGAA
>JAIPJV010000087.1 GCA_021734005.1 Fidelibacterota bacterium | reverse complement strand
GATTGGTACTGGAATTCTTTATGGGATAATGGTGCCTTTCAAAAGGGTTTGATTGGATATTGGAATGATGAAGCCGATGTTTATGGTGGCAATTTGATGTTTATGCAAATGCAGCGCTCAAATTATGAAGGCCAGCGCAGAGCTACTGATCAGCGGGTCTGGTCAATAAATCGCAATTTTTTCCTGGGATCCCAGCGTTATGCCTATGCCCACTGGTCGGGTGATATTGGGACGAGTTTTGAATCCATGGCTGAGCAAAGATTATTTATGCTAAGTAGCATTAATCTGGGCTCTAGCTGGTGGGGCATGGATATTGGCGGATTTCATGGAACTCCAACACCTGAAAATTATATCCGCTGGATTCAATTTGGTGCTTTTGTTCCTATTTTTCGAGTCCATGGATCTGAATTTAAGGAACGAGAGCCCTGGAATTATGGTCAGGAAGCTGTGAAAATCGCCCGCAAATATATTAATATGCGCTATGCTCTTATGCCTTATATTTATACTCAAGCCTATCAAAATTATAAAGAAGGCCAACCAATTGTCCGTCCCCTTGTAATGGATTATCCTGATGATCTTCAGGTCCGCAATATGTATTCAGAATGGATGTTTGGGGATAATTTTTTGGTTCACCCTGTGGTTTCCGAAAATGCAGACCAGGCTAATGTTTATTTACCAGAAGGAGAATGGATCGATTTCAATCGCGGTCACCGCTATTCAGGTTCACAATACATTAATTATCCCGTCAATTTAGAAGATATCCCTGTTTTTGTGAAAGCCGGTTCAGTAATACCTATGAAGGAGCCGGGCGATTACGTAGATGATCCGGACACCAAGCAAACTCTTTACTGGCATGTATTTCCCGGGCCAACAGGCTTTTTTACTCTTTATGAGGATAATGGCTGGGACTATGATTATGAGGGACGTGGGTATAGTCTTACTCAGGCCACTCAACATACAAATCCTGAGGAGATCACTTTTAATCTTGGAGATAGATCATTTCCTTACAATCCTCCTGATCGTTCTCTTTTTGCAGTATTTCGATTGATTACTGCAGAACCTGATCAAGTGGAATTGGATGGCGAAAATTTACAACAAAGGGAACTCGATTCACTGGAAAATTATACCAGAGGTTGGGCTTTCCAAAAAACCGGGAGTCGGGTGCTTGTAAAATTCTCTGATGATGGCCTCAATCATAAAGTAGTTTTAACCAAGGGAGAAGATACAACTCCACCTGCTATTGATACAGTTTCTGTACTCGATCAAAATAGTGTTCAATTGGTCTTTGATGAAGCCGTCCAAGCGGGTAATGCCGAAAAATTTGATTCCTATTCCTTTGAACCTGAGCTTCGGATTAATTCCATACAGCTGGAACAGGATCAGCGGGCTGTAAATATGAATTGCAGTGACCTTGAAATAAATAAGGATTATAAACTCACAATTCAAAACATTGCCGATACCTCCACCAATCAAAATATATTATCGGATACCAGTTTATATGTTGCCTATCGACCCTTTGGCGATTACAGCTGGGTATTACAGAATGGTTTGGTTGATTACTCCGGTTGCTCCGATACCCATATTGGCGAAAATCAGTCGGACAATAATATGGGTGGATATGAATTTTTCGAATGCTGCCGCTTTGCCGGTGTAATGGAAAATGGTGAAGATGACAAACACGCCCTGGTAAAATTTGATCTACAATCTGTGGCCAGTAAAATCGATTCATTGAAGAAAGCCGAACTAATTTTGACATTAGCCAGGACAAGAAATGGAAGTCCTGATAAATCGGTTGCTAGTTATAGAATAACAAAAAATTGGCAGGAAGGAAACACTGGCAATAATATTGATGGGAATTATGCCAGTGATGGGGAAGTAACCTGGACTCACGCTCTCTTCAATCAGGAGGAATGGCAAACTCAGGGTGGCGACTATTACTCAGATTATTCAGATTTGGTCAATGTGGGCAGCACAGCCGGGACAAATTTACGCTGGGATGTGACAGATTTGGTCAAATTCTGGATCAATAAACCTGACAGCAATTTTGGTGTGCTTCTCAAAGAACCGCAAACTTCAACAGAAAATGGTACTAAAGTATTTTATTCCTCCCAACATGATATTCAAAAATTTCGCCCTAAACTGGGACTTATTTACGGTGATGATCAGGTCGCGATTGCCAGTCAATCTTTAACCGATCGCCCTGATGAATTCCAGCTTCAGCAAAATTATCCCAATCCTTTCAATCCCAGAACTTCGATAGCTTATCAAATTCCAGCAGAAGGACAGGTCAAATTGGAAGTATTCAATTTGCTAGGTCAAAAAGTGGCAACCCTTGTAAACAATTATCAAAAACCAGGCCGCTACAAAACTGTTTGGCAGGCCGGTGAAAATTCCAGCGGCATTTATATCTATAGATTATCACTGGTTAATGGTTCGCAGAGGTTTATCGAACAGAAAAAAATGATCCTGATGAAATAAATACAGCGAAAAATCAGAGAAAATCCATTATAAATCTTGCCTAAAACTCTTAAATTTGAGACCGAATTATAAACAGGAGTCGATGTGTTCTGGTATTTTGTGACCATATTTTCCGGATTTTCTTTTGCAAGTGCAGACGCCCTCAGTAAAAAGGCCTCGCGGCACACCTCGCCACTCGCTCTGGCCTGGGTGCGGGAAGCCTATGCCTTGCCCTTTCTATTGCCTTTGCTTTTCTTTATTGAAATTCCCGCACTGGATAATATCTTCTGGTATGCTCTGATAACCTGCACAGTTTTTGATTTTGTTGCCACCTATCTTTTCATGAAAGCCATCAAAGTTGCGCAGCTCTCCCTGACTGTTCCCTATCTGGGATTGACGCCCATCTTTTCACTGCTGTTTTCCTTTTTTATTTTAGGTGAACAGGTTTCAGCAATAGGTTTGATAGGTATTTTGCTGGTTTCAATCGGCGCTTATACACTGCGTCTGGATACCAGAAAATATGGCTGGCTGGCACCTTTCAAAGCCATTTTCCAGTATAAAGGCTCGCTTCTCATGTTTTTCGTCGCTATAATCTACGCCTTCACTGTCAACATGGCCAAAATTACAATCCAGCATTCATCACCTTTATTCATGGCCGTTACTTATTTCTCCTTACTGGCTGCTGTTTATACACCCTTTGTAATCTACCAATCCCGGGGCAAAGCCGGCAAGATATTCGGCCATTCCAAACTCAAGTTGGGAATCGGCCTGGCTATGGCTTTTATGGCCCTGTCTCATTTCACGGCGGTCAGCAAGATCAATGTTTCCTACATGATCTCGATCAAAAGATTCAGCCTTCTTTTTGCTGTTTTATATGGCAAATTCATTTTTGATGAAAAAAATATCAGGGAACGATTTTTAGGCGGAGTCCTGATTGTAGCTGGTGCAGCCTTTATTGCCTTTGCCTGATTTGGGATAATGGACTATAGCGTTTGCTTTTTCATCTGATCTTATTCAAATGTAAAATCAACTTTGCTTTTTAAAATTGTCCTTTGTCTAGATCTATTTCTGGAATTGGGATTCATGCAAAATTAATCAATCCCAATTATGAAAATAAAACCATAATGAAAATCCATTCCAATTAAAATTTCAAGTATTATTTCCTAATACCACTAATATTTATTATATTTTATCCGCTGGTTTTTTCAAAATGAGGAGGAACGAATGGGGTTAAAAAAACAAATTCAAATACTTCTGACAATTTTGTTTGTCATCAATTTTTTGTCCGCTACTCAAACTGGCTGGAAATTCTCCGGTATTCCTGCTGTAAATTACAATTCCGATGATGGATTTGGCTACGGGGTAATTGGCAGTGTTTTCAATTACAAAGAAGGCGGATATCAGCCTTACTATTTGAAAATCAATTCCACAATTTTTCGTACAACAGGGGGGAAGCAGCTTTATTCAATTTTCATTGATTCACCTTTTATCCCCAATCAAAATTATCGTCTTAATTTACGGCTTCAATTGCGGGACGAAGACAATTATCCCTATTTTGGCCCGGGAAATAGCTCTACTTATAATGCCGACTATCTGGATGAAGATAAACCAAATCTTTATAAAGGCGATAAGTATTACTATTTCAGAAAAAAGCAGGTCAAACTGTTGGTCAATTTACAGAGACAGCTATACAGCATGTCCAAAGATGTAAAGGGGATCTCCGGGCTGGTTGGATTCGGATTCTCAAACAGTGAAAATTTCTACAAAGATAATGATGGCATGTCCACCAAACTCCTGGAACAAGTGAATCAAGGAATTATTTCTGAGAAGGAATTCAAAGATGGGCTTAGTAATTTTGTCAAATTTGGTCTCATCTATGACACCCGCAATCGTGAAGTCAACCCTTCCCGGGGCGCCTGGACAAGTTTTCTAACTGAACTCCATTCTGAAATCCTGGGTGGTGATTTTAATTTTACCCGGATGACCTTGCTTGATCGCCGCTATTTTAAATTGTGGCGGAATCTCAATTTTGCCAACAGAATAATTATCGAAAATTTGAGCGGCACAGTTCCGCTTTCCCTGCAATATCCTTTTGGCAGTTCCATGAAAGTTCACGAAGGAATTGGAGGAGTACGAACTTTGCGGGGCATCCTTAAAAATCGCTACTTTGGAGATACAGAATTTTTCATGAATTCAGAGTTGCGCTACACCTTTCTTGAGACCAAATTTCTAAATCAAAATTTCCAATTCACAGCTGTTACTTTTCTTGATATTGGTCGAGTCTGGGAAAATGAGGTTGACAACTTTGGTAATATCCATCACAGTCAGGGATTAGGCAGTTATATTACCTGGAATGAAAATTTCACTGTCTTTATTAAAGCCGGTTTTTCCGATGAAGCCGGAATGCAGATTTATCTTGATACGGACTTCCTTTTTTAATATAAAAATTTCATTACCATTCATTTATCTTTAATATCTAAAAATTTTGAGGCAATTTTGAAAAAAAGCAAAATGCCAGATAAAAAATCAGCCCTGGCCTGGGCTTTTTATGACTGGGGCAATTCCGCTTTTGCCACCACAGTAATGGCCGGTTTTTTTCCTGTCTTTTTCAAAACCTTTTGGAGTGCCGGAGTTTCGGTCAATCGGAGTACAGCATTTTTGGGCTTTGCCAATTCTCTGGCCTCTTTGATAGTTGCTATTTTGGCGCCTGCACTGGGAGCAATTGCTGACCAAAGTGGCGGCCGCAAAAAATTTCTGGCCTTTTTTGCTTTTGTTGGTGCCATTACAACTGCTTCATTGTTTGCGGTCAATTACGGCAACTGGATGACGGCGGCATTTATTTACGTGATCGGGATTATTGGCTTTTCCGGCGGCAATATTTTTTATGATTCTCTTCTTCTTGATGTTAGTAATGAAAAAAATGTAGATTATATCTCTTCGCTAGGCTTTTCAATGGGATATTTAGGAGGAGGACTTTTATTCCTGATCAATGTTCTCTGGTTTCTCAAACCGGGTTTATTTGGCCTGCCAGAAGAAGCCAATACCACTATTCAGCAGTCTCTGCAAAAAGATGCTGCAGTTATTCAATTAGCAGGCCAGCAGGATTTTTCAATTCCTGACGAGAAGCAGGGGCGAGCCATCATTACCAGCCAGTATCGGTCTGGAATTCAGATCCAATCTATCGACAAAGAACATCTTAATAAAGCCAAATTAAAAATATCAGTTCCCCGGGAATTGAATAAAAAAATAATAGGCCAGCAGGTGACTTTTGGAAAATATAAAAAGGCTGATATTGTTGAATTCAAAGATCGCTCCAGCATAAGATTAAAAAATCTGACCCGTCCGATTACAGAGAAAGACAGTATTACATTTACATTGAAGGATACGATCACCTATAGCAAATTCGAAAACAACGCTTTAATGGGAGTGCAAGGCTGTGAAAAACATTTTCGCAACATAAGTATAAAATCCGATTTCCTGGAACCCCGCCAGGAATATCTATCAGTGCGAATCAGTTTTCTATCGGTCGGAATCTGGTGGGCAATTTTTACTTTGCCTTTATTGTTAATGGTCAAAGAAAAGCGCGACAAACCGGCCATCAAAGGTGGATTCATTGTCAGTGGATTCAAACAACTTCTTAATACTTTCAAAAAGATTCGGCATATGAAAGTTGTTTTCCTCTTTTTGCTGGCTTACTGGCTCTATATTGATGGCGTAAATACAGTGATCAGGATGGCTGTAGATTATGGAATTTCAATCGGATTGACTTCTACATCACTGATCGTTGCTTTGTTGATAACTCAATTTGTAGGTTTCCCTTCAGCTCTATTAATGGGAAAACTGGGTGAGAAATGGGATGTGAAAAAGGCAATTTATGTGGGAATTTTTATTTATCTTGCAGTTACTGTTTGGGCGATCAGAATGAGCACAGATACAGAATTTTATATATTAGCGGCTGTAGTTGGTTTGGCTCAGGGCGGAATTCAGGCTTTGAGCAGATCCTATTATTCTCGGATAATTCCGGCCAAGCAGTCAGCAGAATTCTATGGTTTTTTTAATATGCTGGGAAAATTTGCCGCTATATTAGGTCCGGCTCTAATTGGTGCTGTCAATATGCTTGCTATGAAAATGGGATATGGTTCTAATTTTGCTTCTCGGATTGGGATAGCGTCAGTGGGAATTTTCTTTATTTTGGGCTGGATTGTGCTTTACTTTGTTGATGAAGAAAAGGGGAAAGCGGAAGTTACTTATCTAGAGCAGGAGTGAATCTACCTGTCTGGTTGGGGTTGGGTTTTAATTCAATACTCGAAACAGGAGTTTCTCAGAAAATAGGCGTACCCAGGCAGAGCCTGGGAACGAGATGTGTGGTGCAAATTTTAAAGACAGGTGGAGGCCTCTAATTTGAGATTTCCACATTTGTTTATTTGGTGAGGCATAAAGAATTAATTCGTGAAATTCGCGGACAGATTTTTTCCGGCCTCCGGTTTCTCTTTCCATTTCCCCACTCAACCACTTTACAACTTTGCCACTCGATTATATCATAAGATTAAGCAACCTGGCAAGTCTAGGACTATATACTCGAAACAGGAGTTTCTCAAAAAAATTCCGTACCCAGGCAGAGCCTGGGAACGAGAGTTGATGGGAAATCTGTAGGCTTAATCATTCCATAAATTTTATTCATTCGGGATTATCGCATTTGTTTATATTTGGTGGGTATAAAAAAATAATTCGTGTAATTCGCGAAATTCGTGGACAGATTTCCCCCTTTTTTCTTTTCCTACTTGACTACTTTTCAATTCGACTATCTCCTACTATATGTTTCGCCTCTACGAGGCTCTATAGGTTTTTGGGTTATTCATTTTCTACAAATATATCACCCCTAACGGGGCTTTTTAGGTGCTAATGAAATTGTGATTGCCACTTAATTTAATGAGCCTCGTAGAGGCGGCATATTTGTAGAAAAATATGATCCAATTAGAAAAAGAACTCTGAAGGGGCGAAATATACATAATGATATTGATGGGGAGGATTCAATTGGAACAATGAATTTTGTGGTTGTTTTTGTATTAATAATTACGTATCTAAATTCAATTTTGGGAATAATTAATTGGTGACTCGAAACAGGAGTTTCTCAAGAAATTTTCATTCCCAGGCAGATCCTGGGAACGAGAGGTGATGGTATATCTATAGACTTGCTCATTCCATAAATTTCGTTCATTCGAGATTATCGCATTTGTTTATATTTGGTGGGCATAAAAAAAATAATTCGCGTAATTCGTGAAATTCGCGGACAGATTTCTTTCCGGTTTCCCGTTTCTCCCGAAGGGATCTCTTTGAGG
>JAIPJV010000086.1 GCA_021734005.1 Fidelibacterota bacterium | reverse complement strand
TTAGCCGAAATATTGGGTTTGAACCAGGCTGCAATTTCCGGATTAAAGGTTACACTATAGGATTCACTAATATTATTGGTAACGCCCATATCCAGATTAGTGATTATATCGCTTTTATTGTAGCGATATTGCCGCAGATCATTTTTCATTGAGCGCTGAAAATTCATATCCAAATTATTAAACATTTTATAGCCCAAAGAAACATTACTGTTCATGCCAAATGTATATGTGGTGTCATTGTCACCAGGTCCACGCGGCTGACGCAATCCATAGCGCTCTGTAGCTTTTGTATTAAAACTCAGTTTGCTGGGCGTATAATACCAGGTGATACCGCTTAATGATTTCCCGACTACAGGTACTTTTTCAGCCCATTTAAAAGGTTGCAGGCTATTATCACGGCCAAAGGGAATTCGATAGGAAAAACTTCCATGATAACTTTGCGAAGTATTGGAACGCACATTCACGCTGGAGTTGTGGCCCCATTTGGCGCTGTAACTGACCTGCATTTGATCAATAGTATATTTTGTTAACCAAAAATCCGATTCCCGTTTTGAAAAAGAGGTATTAAAGCCATAGGAATGGCTCAGGCTTTTGATGCTATCGGGTGCCGATTCTCCTGATAGAATATCAGTTCCGGGATAATATTCCGGTGTGCTATTGCTTTCTGTATAGGATGCTGAGATCGGAATATTAAGGCCCCATTTTTCAGGAGTCAATTTATCAATAGAGAAATTACCACGCAAACTAATCCGGTTGGTATTGTTTAATCCGCTGGTATTAGAAGGTGATTTTTGCTCAACCCTGTGAAAATTGGCATCCTGCTTGGAGTAATTAACACTAAAGTTACCCAGGTCGGCTAGAGAGACATTCATGCTGGAGCGCATGGCAACACCGGGATCCTTGTTCACATCAGTGACTCGCAGCTCATCAACCCAGACTTCGCCTCGAAAAGGTCGAGTGCCTTTGTTAATCAGCCCCATTCTGAGAGTCTGGATTCTTGGAATAGCAGGTGTACCATTAATGATAATCTTTTCGCCAGAAAATTCACCAATAATCGGATCACCATTTTGGTCTTCGGCATAACGGTTGAAAATCCGGCGGACGACCTCACCTTCCTGGTTGGTTTCAATTGTCAGGGAACCGCCCATTTCTTTTTCATCAAATTCATTTATATTACCGGGGAAATATTTTTTGAGTTCGGTCAGAAAATTCAAATTCAATTTGACCTCCTGCCAGTCAGCCGTGACCAGTCTGCGGATCTCGTACATATGCTCCTGCTCAGAGGTAGTTCGACCAAATTTTATAAAATGATAAAGACTGTCCCCGGGTAAAATTTCAGGCGGACCATGAATAAAAAACTTCAATTTTTTATAATTGATTAGACTCATCTGTTCCATAAGATCTTTCTCGACCATACATTTTTCACTAGTCTGCAGACCCGGGCCACTCTGAAATAATTCAAAAGCCAGAGATTGCTCTTTGGAACGGATTTTATTGATCTTATCATACTCGCCCTGAACTCCTTCCGGTGGAGTGTAAGAAGGATTTTCTTCAGTATTAAGAACTTTGATGGAATAGGTTTCCAGGGTTTGTTCATTATTTACATAAGCACTGTCTTCGGCAACAGCAATTCCCCGCTCCAGCCAATCATTTCCAACCATTTCGATCTTGGCAATCCAGGTCTGAGTCTGATCAACAACATCATTCATCCACAGGCGCATAGCTTCTACATTTTCCCAGGTAAAATTGCTATTTTCTTTAGCCGGTTGAAAATCTTTGAGAGGAACACGGTATAATTTCCAGCCTTTTTCATTGGCCCCTTCAGTGTAAATAGAATTATCATCTTCCAGATCAATATCCACAGTCACATAATCATTATCCAGATCAATATTTTTATTTTCGTTCATATTTTCGGAATCTGGATATTTTCCACCCGCATCAATGGGCGTGCCAGTTCCATTCCCTTCTGTACCATTGATCTGGGAATAGTCATTGGACTGGTTTTGCCAGTACCAGTTATCAGAATGGGGGTCCTCAGGATCACGCTTGTAATCTCTCAACCTTTCATCACCGTATCCCAGAGTATCAGGATTGCCTTCAGAATCATAGACTACAACTTTTTCATCTTCATCAAAAACACCATCGAGACCGGTATCCTCATCATTTTCCAAAATATTATTACCATACATAAAACCGGCTTCCGGTATATCCTCAGTATTCAATTCATTATTGGGAATTTGATCTTCGCTGACCTTTCCAAGATCTATATGGAGTTTCCCTTTATCACCTTTGACCCAGATATCAATGAATTTTGTTCGCGACTGATCGCGTTCACTGGCCCGCAGATAATAGGAAGTGCCGCCCCAGACATCACGCTTAGTGGCATCACTGGCATTGACACCGACAGCCCGGGCCCATTCCGGATCAAAGTCGAGAACCATGATATCGGTACGATTGTTACCGGCCTGAGTACTGGTTTCCTTATTTGGCCAGATTTCCTGGGTAGGATATCTTTGCCAGGGATTGTAAAAATTTAATTTACCTCTCATCTTATCTTCCTGATTTATGGGAACAGATGACAGGGACCAGTAATTCCGCATAATTGAGGGAGGTGTTGTTCTTTTGGATCCTTCAAAATCATCAATAAAAGCAACACCATTATTATCGCCGGTAGATGGATTGTTAATTGTATTGGGATTAGGATTTACACGGGCGATTTCTGCCTCAACATCCACAGTGGTAGGCTTGTTGGTTTCAATAAGGGGCAGACGATCAAGAGCCCGGGTAATGAAATTGAACTCTTCTTTATATTTACCATTCAGATCCCAGACAAAGTTCCGCATAGGCTCATAACCAACATCAACCTTTTCATCAACAACGGATTTACTGTAATAAAGACCCGTTGCACCAATAAACTTATTCTGATCATCACCAAATTGATGCTCAATACGGGTACCCAGAATTGTCTTTTTGTTTAATTCAAACATCTGGTTTTTTTCATATTTCACATCCAGATTGGCATCAGGATTAGTGGCTTCATCTTTGAGAAGGGTTAAAGTTCCTGAAAAATAATCTATTGTATAATCAACACCTTTGGTCAGTTCCTGGCCATTGAGGGTTACAGTTTCACTGCCTTCTTTTACCATGGCACCTAATTGGAGAACAGAGCTGCGGTTTTCAGACTCAAATTCGATTTCAAATTTGGATTCCCCACTGATTTCATTCTGGTTGTTCTGTAATTTTTTATTATAGAAAATCGAGCAGTCATAATTATCATTCAGACGGGGATTTTTTTCATAATTTGAATCTTCGCCATACTGAAAAGGATGGAGGAAAGGAAACCAGATTTCACCATTGGAAAGTTTGATCACTGAACTATTATCCAGATCAAATTCACCATCCTGACCCGGCTCTCCACTGCTTTTCTTTTCATCAACTCCCAATTTGTAGAGAAACGTCTCACCAGTTTCCGCATCACGCTCATCATGCCCGGTTTTACCATCGGTATAAATAATATTGATCTTTGTACCTTCTTTCTGAATATTACGGGCGCCCAGATAGTAAACATTTTTCCACATAAGAGGCCAGGTATCATCAGAGGGCATCATATTCTGAGGTTTGATCAATTTTAAGACAACGTCAGTTGTATCGCCTGCAGCTCTATCCCATTCACCATATTCCTCTGTTGTCTGATCCGTGCCCTGTTTGACCGTTCTGTAAGCTACAGCCAGAACATCATCGGATTGCAACTGCGTATTCATTCTAATATAACCTAGATTCTTGTTGTAAGTATAATCAATATTTTTTTCCAGACGACGGAACATTGTCTTTTCTGCAGTCTCCTCATCTAACTGAGCAGCTTCCGGGTCAACATAGGCAGTAGCCATGAAAGTTTCAGAATTTTCCTGATAAGTAGAACGATATACTTCCAGATCGGCTACTACCCGATTGGGATCGTAGCTCCAGATATATTTTGTACCATTCCAGTAACCACCCCACATGTCCTGTCGAAATTGATCATCAAGAAAAAAGTAAACATTGCGCATATATTCATAATCTTTTATCTTGGTTACACTCGATTGAGCTCCTCCATCCAGACTGACTTTGTCCTTTTGCCCTTTTTCCACACTGGCAATGGTTGTGACGTCAAAACCACCAAATTTCATTTGCGATTTAACGCCAAATAGGCCGCTGTTTTTACTGGAAAAAGTCACAAACTGAGTTCCCGGCAAGGTTAAACTAATATTACCAGCATCAACTTGCTGAACAATTTCATCTTCCTTGCCAGTATAGTGAATACGCATATTGTTCTGAAAGTCGAACTCACGTTCACTATCCTGGTCAACTTTTAGGCTAATCCGGTCTCCAATTTTTCCTTCGATATTGAGTTGCTGCTTCTGGTCAATAATAAAAGTTGTACTTTTGCCGGAATAATTAGTCCTGACCTCGTCTCTTTTCTGGTTCTGCAATTTACCGGAAATATTGACATTACCACTGACCTGAAGCGATACATGCTGCCCGGCGATGTCGGCTCCAATCACTTCCAGCTTTCCACCACCCGATTCTTCTTCAGTTTTAAGATCGTCTAGCACAATTTGGCGAAAGCTATTAGTTAGCTCCCGCTCCCGTTTGATATTATAATAATCCTGGAGGGAATAGGTGCGGGGCAAGAGCAGATCATAATTATCTTTCTTATAGGAAATGATTACATTCTCATCCTCAGTTAGCTGCACCTGCCGTTTGGCACCCTGAATCTTGACATCCAGAAGTTGATAATTATTGGCACTGAAAGTTGAATCATAGGGAATCAAACTGAGAGCTTTGGTTTGCTCTTTGTCAAAAGAGGTGTAAAGATTCCCCAGCCAATCAATTTGTGGAGCAAAAGCTATCCCCTGCGGTTCCTCCGACTCCTCTTGAGCAACCGTAATATTAAAGGCCAATATAAAAATGACCAGTATGGATAATATTTTTAAAGGTGTATTTTTAATTCTTACTCCTGTTATTTAAACCTGAATTATTCATGACTCTCTCAAAATGTTACCTTAAATATTGTTATTTAATGTTTTATACTAACTATCTCAAAAAATCTCAGCTTTTTGAGTCATGAATAATTTTAAGGTTATTCCCGAAAATCCCGAAGGGATTGTTCGGCCCTTGCGGTAAAAAACGCCACCTAGAGGTCTCTATGAAAAATGGTAATGAATTTTTCAGGTAAATAAAATACTCCCAGTTATTCTCACAGAATTTCATTTACTTTTTAATATTGCTGGATTCTACTCCAGCAGAGTAAATATCAGAAACTAAAAAATAGACAAGCCTTAATTGTCAAAGGCAATTGCCCACTTAAAAGATTAATAACTCCGATTAATATGAATTTTAATAAAATAGATGTAGCAGTGTTATGTGAGGTTGTCCTCAATATTTTTTAAATATTTATTTTTCAGTAGCTCATGTAAATTTTTTAATGCTTTTCCCCGATGGCTAATTTCATTTTTTTCATCTTTATCCAACTCTGCAAATGTTTTATCCTGCTCTTCAATATAAAAAACAGGATCATAGCCAAAGCCCTTATCCCCGCGTCTTTCAGTGATAATTTGCCCTTCGACTTTGCCTTCGGCATGGACAATATTTTCACCATTAAAAAAAACACAAACAGTTCGGAACCGGGCCGTCCGCTGCTGAGCAGGAATACCGTTCATTTCACTCAAAAGCTTATCAACATTATCACTGTAAGTAGCATTTTCTCCAGCATACCGGGCTGAATAAACACCAGGTCGTCCGTCTAAAGCATCAACTTCAAGTCCTGTATCATCAGAAATTGCAGGCAGGCCGGTGAATTCCGAAATTTCCTTCGCTTTCTTTAATGCATTTTCAAATAGATTGTTCCCGTCTTCAATGACTTCAGGACAATCAGAAAAGTCATCAAGAGTAAGAAATGTGAAATCAGATTCCTTAAAAATACTTTTGATTTCAGCTATTTTGTCCTTATTTCCTGATGCAATTACAATCTTCATGAAACCTCAATCTGTCAATTTTTCACCTGTCAAGGTCTGTTAGGTTATTTAAAATTTTGTATAAAATCAAGACCCACAACAGGAATATCTATTTTTCTTAATCATTTAATTTTTCGCTAATTATCTTCTTAATTTTCGCTAATTTTTCATCATTGTAGCCAATTTCCTGAAAAATAATCTTACCCTGCTGATCAATAATTATGTTTCTGGGAATGTATTTGCTGGCAAAATGGGAATAGATCTCGCGTTCAGGGTCGGGTACAACCGGTACAGTTAGATTCTTTTCTTTGACAAATTTTTTCAATTCCTCTGCAGAATGTTCACGCCCAATACAGAAAACCTGCAACCCTTCATCCTGATATTCCTGCCAGATCTCTTTTTCCAGCCGGGGCATTTCCTGCATGCAGGGATTACACCAGGTTGCAAAAAAATTGATGAGGATCAATTCGCCTTTGAGATCAGCCATACTTAAACTATCGCTGGAAAGAGGGCGCATAGAAAATTGGGGCGCTGATTGACCGATTTCAATTCGAGTGCCCATGCTATCAATCGCGGATTCAGCGCCAATTGCGACCGCCAGGGATAAGACCATTATCAAGAATATTTTGGACTTCATTCTCTCTCCTATAATATGGAAAACAGGGCAACGTAAAAGCTGCCCTGTAAATTTAAGCAAGCTGGATTAGCCAACTAAGAAATTTTTATTGTAAATCTATCTAATTTTTTTACAGTGCTGTCATACAAAAGACCATGACAAAAAGAGCGACTGTTTCGACAATACCGACGACCATGATATAATTACCAAATCCTTTCCCAGTTTCAGCCAAAGCGTCAGATGCTCTCGCTCCTGCTTTACCCTGCATAAATGCTGAAAAAGCCATGGCAAGACCGGCAATAGCGCCAAATAATATTTGGTAACCCTGGCCGATGTCCAGTGCAGCATCTTGAATAGAATTTCTTAATATCATACCGTAAATTGTTTGGGTTAATGGTGCACCCACAAAAGCAACCAGAATAAAAGGTGCAGCTTTATTCTGTGCAAATGCTTTCTTCCAGGCACCAATAGCGGCCATACCAGCAATACCAGTCCCTAAAGCTGAACCGATTGCTGCAATCGACAAAGATAAACTCATGTCACCCATAACTTGTACTCCTTTTAATTACTATTTCAATTAATTTTTAATTATCTATTACTCTTTAAATGGTTTATATTCTTTTCCCGACCAGGTCATGCCCAGATGGGTGGAAAATTCCAGCATATTAAGTCTGATACCATGGACAACAATTGACATCACAGCCAGAATCATGTTCAAAGAATGCCCTAATAATAAAACAATCGCAGCAATAATGAAACCGGTGACTGATTCAATGCCTTCACCAATTGCCATGGCATTAAAACTTTGCTCGATAACGACTGTAGCCAGCCCCACTGCAAAGAGTCTTATATAAGAGACAATATCTGAAAATGCTCCGATCACATCCATGGGCAGATTTCCTATAGTTTGAGCCATACCTTTGAAAAGTTTGCCCTTCTCATAATTTTCAAAAAGCAAGACAAGTACAGATCCGGCCCCTACAGCATAACCTGCCATTGACATAGTAACTGCGCCCTGTACCACTTCGCCACCTAAGACTATCTGTTCGGATACGAACAACATTGCCCAGATAATCACAATCCAGCCAATATGGGCAATGAATTTTGGGCTGCTTAGATTGCGCTTCAGCTGCATTATATGACCAAAGGTCAACTGGACGGCTCCTACACAAAATGTAATGAACATTATTAGAGGCGTATTATCTGTCTCAGCAAAATTTTTGA
>JAIPJV010000085.1 GCA_021734005.1 Fidelibacterota bacterium | reverse complement strand
GAACCAATGACTTTCTGCTTGTAAGGCAGACGCTCTAAACCAGCTGAGCTAATCGCCCTTTCAATCTAAGTCATGCTGTAAAAAGCCCTCAAACTTAAATTGTGCATCTTTAAGATGCAACCAAAAATTTATTTATTTTGCTTCTCTTCTTTTTCTATTACCATATCGAGTATATCACTCATTTCTCCAGCAAAATGGAACTCCATATCTTTCTTGACTCTATCAGGAATATCAGCCATATCCTTCTTATTCTTAGCAGGTAGAATGACATGATTCAGGCCAGCTCGTTTTGCTGCCAGAACTTTTTCCTTGATACCGCCAACAGGGAGAATAGAACCGCGAAAAGTGATTTCTCCTGTCATGGCGTATTTATCTTTTACAGTCCGATTGGTCAGGAGTGAATAGACAGCGCTCAAGATAGTGACTCCAGCAGAAGGTCCATCTTTGGGAACTGCACCAGCCGGTACATGGATATGTAGATCAGTTTTTTCAAACATATCTTCGTCAATATTGAGCTCTTTAGCATTGGAGCGGATGTAGCTGACAGCAGCTTCACAGGATTCCTTCATCACATCACCGAGCTTTCCGGTCAGTTTCAATTTCCCAGAACCTTTCATCTTGGTGGCTTCGATAAAAAGAATATCGCCACCTACCTGAGTCCAGGCCAATCCTATGGCAACGCCCGGTTTTGAGAGCCTTTCTGCAACATCCATGAGATGTTTTTTTGGTCCCAAAAATTCTGAGATGCTTTCCTTATCGATTTCAAAATTCTTGCGGCGTTTATCCTTTTCATGTTTATGAGCGATTTTGCGGCAAACATTTCCAATTTCCCGCTCAAGATTTCTCACACCGGATTCTCTGGTATAATGGCGAATAAGCTCCCGCAACGCATCATCTTTAAATTCAACATTCATCTTTTGCAGGGCGTTTTCTTTGATCTGTTTTGGTAGTAGATGAGAACGGGCAATATTGATCTTTTCTTCTTCAGTATAACCGCTGAATTCGATCATTTCCATTCTATCTTTCAAAGCTGGAATAATTGGATCTTTCAGATTTCCGGTGGCAATGAACATAACTTTGGAAAGGTCGTAATCAACTTCAAGATAATGGTCGCTGAACTCTGAATTTTGTTCCGGATCAAGAACTTCTAGCAGAGCAGATGAAGGGTCGCCGCGAAAATCGGAACCTACCTTGTCAATTTCGTCAAGCATAAAGACCGGATTGCTGGAACCACATTTCTTTATATTTTGAATAATGCGGCCGGGTAAAGCACCAATATAAGTTCGGCGATGACCACGAATTTCTGCTTCATCTCTGACACCACCAAGGGAAATTCGAATGAATTCACGACCCATAGCCCTGGCAATTGATTTTCCAATTGAAGTTTTTCCTACTCCGGGAGGACCGACAAAACATAGAATTGGACCTTTGGAAGCTTGCTCATCATCGACTTCCCGTTTTAATTTACGCACTGAGAGATATTCCAAAATGCGCTCTTTTATATCTTCCAGACCATAATGGTCTTCATCAAGAATTTTTTGAGCTTTCTTGATGTCAAGATTATCCTCTGTATAAGTTTCCCAGGGTAGATCAGTTAACCATTCTACATAGGTACGGGTAACATTATATTCCGGTGAAGCAGCAGGAATTCGCTCAAGTCGTTTGATCTCTTTTTCAGCAACTTGACGAGCTTCTTCAGTCAGATTGGCTTCTTCAACTTTTTCTTTGAGTTCGTTGATTTCTACGTTGCCTTCGTCTTCTCCGAGTTCCTTTTTGATCTTTTTCAATTTTTGTCGAAGAAAATATTCTCGCTGATTTTTAGATATTTCATCCTGAACATCGGATTGAATTTTTTCCCCGAGTTCAATGCGCTGTTTTTCACGATTAATTACTACAATCGCTTTTTCGAGACGACTTTTAACATTCAATTCTTCAATAATATCCTGTTTTTCCTTAGTAGGAATTTTCATGAGGTGTATTCCACGATCGACCAGTCTTCCGGGATCCTGAATATTGGTAAGCATGGATTTGTGTTCGTCTGATAAATAAGGTGCAACCTCAATCAGACTTTTGTAATGCTTTTTCAGGTTGCCGATCATAGCATCAATTTCAATACTGTCTTCAGTGTATTCTTCCAGTTCTTCAACATCACCTATATAATATGAATCTTGAATCCTGAGATTACTTACTTTTGCTCTTGATAGGCCCTGGACAATAGCGCTTTTGCTTTCATCAGGCATTTTGAAAACCTTTAGAACTTGAGCAATAGTCCCATGATCATATAAATCTTTCGGTTGAGGATCTTCGACTGCGCCTTCTTTTTGGGCAATTACCATAATTCTACGGTCTTCTTCTGGAAGACCATTGATCAAGTTAAGTGACTGTTCTCTTCCTATATAAATAGGAATTACCTGCTGTGGAAAGAGGACAGTATTCCTGAGGGTAAGGACGGGCAATGTTTCCTTACCTTCTGTATTTTTTTTCATTACGTCAAAATCGTTAAAATCATTTTCAGGCATTATTATAAATCTCCTTTATCTTATCTTTTCTTCGTCAATAGTTAAATTTAGCAAGATGTATGCCGAAATTATTGAATTTTATCCAGAACTTTTAAAACCCGAAAGGTCACATGATAGTCGCCTTTATCCGGATTGTTGGCTTTGGCAGGAAAAAGCCCGTTGTCTAATTGATTATTTTTTAGCCATTTGATAGCTTTTTGAAAATTTTTATTTTCGTGCATATATTCTAGGGGAGCCAGAGCCTCACAAAATCTTAAAGTTCCACCTCTAAACATACCATTTTCAGTATGATCAGTATGCAGGTAATCCCAGGCATCAGGTTCAGGAAACAAAGAAGTATGGTTTTTGTAAAGATAATGGTCGGCGATAAAATTAGCCGCCTTCCGGGTTGTGTCAGAATTTTTTAATCTTGAATGAGAGCTAAAGGCCTCAGTGATAATAATACTTGTCCATAGACAACTTGTCACATCACCGGACACTTCTTCTGACAATTTCATCAAAGGCGAAATCCAACCGCCATCTTTCTTTTGCCGTTTAATCAGCCAGCGATAGCCTTTTTCGACAATTGGATTACCGGCCAAACCATATTGGGCTAATAGCCATAATGCATAGCCCTGATGATGGTGAGCGAGTGGGAATTTACCATCTTCTTTTTGAAATTTTATTAAGCGAATCAATGCATTTTTAATTGTCTCTGAACGGGGGTTTTCCCCCAGATAAAGCAATTCAGTTAGATTTTGCAACTGCTTGAGAAACAACATAGCATTCTTCTTCTTTTCAATTTTATAATTTGTATCCAGTTCCCAGGAACCGTCTTCCCGCTGATTTTTAAATAGTTTATTACGCCGTTTATTGCTTTTGCGCCTTTTTTGAAGCGCTCCCAAAACTTTTTTATTTTCAGGATCAAAATATTTGATTGCTCTATATTGTAAATGGACAGGGGCCTTATTAAAAAGGAGGGGGAGTGGGTCGGTGGGTAAAATTTGAGAAAAATCTTTTATTTGCGCCATAATATTTAACCACTTTAGCTGATTAAAATTCTAATATCGAACTGACGTCCTCCAGTACTTATCTAAAAATTTGCTTAAATTTATTTCCAATAGCAAGGTATTTATATTTAATGAGACCAAACATTGTCGGGTTTTGAAACCTGCAAGTATTGTTTAGAACTTTTTCTGAAAAAATGTTTTCAATTATCCTTGGCACCATTATAGATCCAGCGCCAGATATAATCTATCTGCTGATTCGTTAAAAAAGGTGGGCCATCCATAGGCATTCTCAAACCAAAAGGCGGAGGATTAAGCGCCACTTTCTGGTATAATATACTGTATTTTGGTTTCGATTCAGGGTTGACTACCGGGCCATTATTGCTATTTCCGGTCATTAAAGAGTCGTAATTTGTTAAACAAAGGCCAGCCGCCGGTTCCAGATTTCCATGACAGCCTATACAACGGCTGTTGAAAGTTGGTTGAACGTCAAATGTATAACTAACTTCATTATTTGATTGATTACAACTTATAAGTAGTAGAGATGTCAGCAGTATTAAAGAGGAAATTAAATTTTTATGTTCCATTTTAATCCTGTGACAAGTTCCAGTCAACAGAAAATGAGAGAATTGATCCCACGCCTCCCAGATTTCGATAGCCAAAAGCCAGCGAGTATTGGTCGATATTGACACCAAATCCGCCTGATATTCCAGCCAGCAAATTTTTGACAGCATCTTCTGTACTTAAATCTTCCCGCTTGGAAGATATACCCCATAAAAGGAAAATATTCTGAAATGAAAGTTTCCCACCTAAATTGGCTTGATAATTCTCATTGGAAGTGCGAATCAGATCCAATCCCATTCTCATAGGCAGATAATCTAGTTTCTTGGAAATACCCAGCACAATCATAGATTCCAGCTTTTCGTCAATTACATAGCTTTTACCGTTGAGCTCATTATTAATTGTACTTAATCCCAGGGTAAAACCCGAGGGCATTGTGTAAATTATCCCAAAACCAGCTGCCAGATAATTGGCTGTATAATCGTATAATCGGGAAAAACCGTAATTAAGATTGATTCCGATAAAAAAGTTTTTGGCTAATTCTCCGCTCCAGGTGAATTTTGTGTAGAGGTCATTTATGCTGTAACTGCCCAATTTGGTGCCCTCTACATCCCGGCGATCCCAGCTGCCGTAATTCATTGTCTGAACAGCAATTTCATAACTGCCCATTGTGGACGAGTTGCCATAAGCAAGACTGCTGGAATTAATATCCAGCACGAAATTTGTATAGTTAAATTTCAGATAATTATTTGATATTCCGGCAATAGCAGGATTGAGCACAACGCCCGTACCATTCTCCTGAAAAGTGGAGATGGCCTGCTGGCCCCATCCCGAAGCATCAGCAGGATGGCTAAAACCCTGAAGCAGAGCCTGACCATTAAGCAAACTGATCGTCATCATCACGATCAGGATCGTGTGGATAAATCTCTTCAATGTGACCTTCTTTATATTCAATTTCATCATCCCATTCTTTTATAGTTTTTTGGTTGGTGATCTTCTTGATCAAGTAGGCAATGATCAGAAGAACAGGCATAATTAACCATATTAAATACTTAAAATCCAGTAGAAAAATCCATTTATAGCGCTTTTTTATGTATTCTTTCCAGTGATAATCGAGAAAATCGTATTGCGTGCCCGTGATTTTTTCCCAGGATTCTGAAAAAGTGGCGCCATTTTTTAGTTCATGCAAAATGTTTTTTATGGCTTCCTCGCCATAACCAATCACCACCAAATCAATTAACGAAGCGCTTTCTGCATAAGCCAGGCGACTTTTGGTCCGATTTGGTGATAAGGCAAAATTGAGCTTATCAAGGGGGATCAGCTTTTCCTGGTTGAGAGCTCGGGATAAGATGATCTGTCCGCGAAGGTCATGAGTTTTTACCAGATATTCGGCTACGCCTTCGTCAAACCAATTTGGAGTAATGGACAAAGGCACCAGAGAATTTTGCAGATAATGCACCAGTTCATGCTTGATTGTTGTTTCATACTGTTGATGAGAAATATTTTCCAATTCTGGTGATTTAAGAATAATACGATTTTCCCGGTAATTCATAACGCCTGCCAGCCAGGGCGGAGTTTTATGACCCAATATTTTGTCGAATTCTTTTTGATGAGCTGCGATTATACAATCTATATGAGGTTCTTTATCGAGTCCAAAAAATATTTGATAATTTTCCAGATTATTTTTAATGATTTTATGGGTCAGTTTAGGAAGAGAGGATTGTTTTCCATTATATTGAATGTCAATTTTGATCTCACCTAACAATAGGTGTTGGAAAACAATAATTACGACAAAAACGTATGTTTTTAAATATCTCAGCATATATAGTATAAATAACTTATAATAAATTAGTTCCAATAGCAGTAAATATTCCAGGATAGAAATTTGGAGCTGAGAATTATTTAAATTAGTATTTTTTTATTAAATTATTGCAGATGAGATGCAACAAAACAGAGTTGCCGGAAAATGCAATATAAAAAATTATTGATAGTAATTATTCTTACTGCTGGCTCTATTTTTGGAGCCAGGAATCATAGCCTGAATGGAGAGTTCACAAGTTCAGATAGCATTATAATTACAGATCAATATTTGCAACAAAGAGTAGTAGAAAACTACGATTTTCCCGGGAGAATGGTAACTGAAAGTCTGGTCACTTTATCGAGCCCTGTGGGATTTATAACATCAATGATAATAGTTTGGGAAGGACTTGATATTGAGATGAATCCCCAAATCGCTCATTATTCAGGAGCGGTTGGTGGTGTTGCTATTCCTCTGATGATTTCTTATATATTCAATCAAATGCGAAGAAGCATGGCCCGATCAAGAATACAGACCAGATTTAATAGTGATAAAATAGTTGACAGATCATCTCTGTTTGCGCCAATCAAAGAGGGTATTCCGGGTCATTCAATTCAGATCGGACTTAATTATTTTGATTTAATGACAACTGCCAGTCGAGCTCAGGTTGGTTTAATTTTTGGCCTCCAGAATGAATGGTTTTCTTTTAATAATTTTTCAATATCAGGAAGGTCTTTATTGATCAATCAGGATAGATGCCTTTTAAAAAACAAAATAATAAGGAAAGAAAATAACAATGAAATAAGTTTTTCCCGCTCTGATCTCTACCTATTCAATAATAATCTGGAATTGGGATTGCAAATTAATTATAATTTGATCAATACAAAAAAATATGATTTGAAAACCAGTCTTGGCTACGGAATGACATTGAATATGCCCTTTGCTCCTGAAGAAAAAATAATTGAATCTAATATTTATGAAAATTCTGCAGAAACTGAAATTGAATATGATTATGACAGTGGAGAAATGGATAATACTTTAGCGATTATTCAGGGCTTTAATTATTTAAATTTTTGCATAGGTTACTTGAGAGATAATTTCAGCCTGAATTTAATGTATCAACAAAATTTAGATAATAATGATTTTTTTATACCCACTTCTGAAAAAATAGATAAAAATCAGTTGATATTTATTGAGAATGGAAAGGGACGCAGCCTTAAAATTTTCATCGGATTTTTATTATAACGCAACTATTGTGTCCATCTATGAATGCCGTTCTTCAAGCACTTTCATCAAATCATCGAGGTCGATATCTTTGTCCCGCAACAAGACCAGTAAATGATAGAGAAAATCCGCAGTTTCCTCTTTGAGCCGATTAATATTGTTATCAACAGCTTCGATGATCAATTCGGTGGCTTCTTCACCAACTTTTTGAGCAATTTTATTTGTTCCTTCCTCCAGTAATTGGCAGGTGTAGGAGTCTTGCTGAGGATTTTCTTTCCTATCCAGAATCACATTTTCCAGTTCATACAAAAAGGGCTCTTTTTTATTGTCTTCAAAAAAACAGGTATCGGCTCCAGTATGACAGACAGGCCCGCGAGGCTCGGCTTTGATCAGAAGGGTGTCATTATCACAGTCCTGAGATATTTCCTTTGGAATCAGATAATTTTCAGAAGTTTCCCCTTTTGTCCACAATCTTTGTTTTGTCCTGCTGAAAAATGTGACTTTGTTAATGTCCAGAGTCTTTTCCATCGCCTCCCGATTCATATAACCCAGCATCAAAACTTTTTTTGTATTCACATCCTGAATAATGGCTGGCATCAATCCCTTTACTTTGTCAAAATCCAGTTTGTCAATATTTAATTTTATCATATTCTGACCTCAATCTCTTTTTTACGCAGATAATTTTTTAGATCTTTGATAGCGATTTCCTGGAAATGGAAAATGCTGGCTGCCAGACCTGCATCAGCACTGGCC
>JAIPJV010000084.1 GCA_021734005.1 Fidelibacterota bacterium | reverse complement strand
AAATTATCAGCTGAATATAAGCTGGAAAGACTTTTTGATAAAGCTTCCAATTTAAACCTGGAATGGTTCTTCTATTATCAAAATAATAGTTCAAATGATCCCTATTTCGATTATGAAGATGTAGGGACAGGTCTTAATATAAATTATAATCTTCAATGGTAAGTAGCAGCGTACAGAAAGCATCAATATGAAGTATTTGCGTAAAATAAAATTGAATATAAAATCAACCATCTTTCTGTTTCTTTTTCTGGTTGGTTTCTTTATTGTGTCCGGATATTTTGAATACCGGTCTCGCCAGGATGAGGTGCGCAGGCTGATGAATTCAATGACCCGCAACATTACTCATACTATCAATAAATCAGCTGTGAACTCGATTTTGAGTTATGATTATATAAATAGACGGGTTGAGAATCAGATGCTTTCTGTTCTAAAATATATCGATTTTGTAGATTCAACCAGACATATGAGTCCTGCTTTTATAAATAGTTTGATAAAAGATAGCAAATTGAAACAGCTGGCTATTTTTCATCGCAACCTCAAGCCAATTTATTCCAATGGCTCAAATCTGCAGATGGAAACAGAACAACTTGAAAAATTCATTGATTCCAGTAATAATTCCGCAATCATAGAAAAATCGGATCATCAGGTTATGGTATTTCTGAAGAGAAGCCTGGGCGGTGCTATAATCGGTATTTTTGATGGCCGAAGCATGACCGCTTTCAAAAAGAATCTGGGAATTGGAAAATTTATCAATGATATTACTTCTGATTCCTCGATCGTCTATATCGCTATTCAAGATGTTGATGGAATTATTGCAGGTTCTAGGCATCTGGATTATCTATCCGCTATCAATTATGATTCTTTCCTGAGAAGTGTTTATATCGGCAAGTCCTTCAACTACCGGGTAACAGAATATAAGGATAAACCAGTTTATGAATCGGTTATGCCTTTCAATGTTCTGGATACCTATTACGGGATAATTAGAATTGGTCTCAGCTATGAACCGCTGCAAAATGTCAAGAAGGCAGCCTTGCGAAATCTTTTTATTCGCTTGATAATTTTATCTGTGATCGGTTTTATTGTCCTGAGCTATACAATGTCCCGCAATACTGTAGAAAGTCTGCAAAAGGAAAAAGAACGCATGACTCGCGAAGTATATGATCTGCAAAAGGATCTGCGGGAAAAGGAAAAACAGAATGCCATCTATCAGTTAGCGGCTGGTATAGCCCATGAAATTGGAAATCCGCTTAATGCTCTTTCCTTAAATGTGCAAAGGCTTCATCGGAGATTATCAGAC
Source organism: Fidelibacterota bacterium (assembly GCA_021734005.1). Classification (GTDB taxonomy): domain Bacteria; phylum Fidelibacterota; class UBA2242; order UBA2242; family JAFGTP01; genus JAIPHI01. The sequence goes on along the minus strand of JAIPJV010000084.1, from coordinate 6,588 downwards.
AGTGATAACAAAAATAAGCGCATGTTATCATTGATCAAAAGTGAAGTAAACCGGATTGATAAGATTATCAAACAGTTCCTTAATTTTTCGAAACCTTTGCCTTTAGAAAAAGCACGGATTAACATGACTGAACTGATCAATGAAATAGTTGAAATATATGAAGAAAGATTAAAAGAAGAAAAGATCACTCTGGATTGGAAACCTGAGAAAGATATATATGTTGAAGCCGACTGGGAGAAGATTAAACAAAGTTTGATCAATCTTCTGGAAAATGCCATTGATTCTATTGATGAAAACGGCGAAATAAGAATTGATCTGAAACATGATAATGGTCAAGTTGAACTGGAAATAACTGATAATGGCAGAGGCATCGAAGAAAGTGCTCTTTCCAAGATATTCAATCTTTTCTTTACCACCAAAGATGAAGGCACAGGAATAGGTCTTTCCCGGGTTTACAAGATCATCCAAAATCATGGCGGCGATATCCGGGTTGATAGTAAATTAGGAAAAGGTACAACTTTTTCTATTAATTTACCAAAAAGTTAGGAGCTGGGATGTTATCTGTTTGTGTAATTGATGACGATAAATCGCAACGTGAAGTACTAAAAGACTTCCTTACTGATCTGGGATGTGAAGTTCGCACCTATAGTAGAGGAGAAAGCTGCCTTGAAGCCATAAAAAAGCGCAATACCGACGTTGTGATAACAGATTATAAAATGCCGGGTTTGTCAGGCATTGAAACTCTCGAGAAAATCAAGCAGATCAATCCCCAGATTCAGGTTATAGTTGTGACTGCTTATGGTACAATTGAAAATGCAGTCAAAGCAATGCAACTCGGAGCCTGGGATTACATTAGTAAGCCTATTGAGATGGATGAACTGGAAATAAAACTGAATAGAATCAAAGAGCACAAAACTCTTCTGAAAGAGAATGAAATCCTTAAGGAGAAAATGGAACTCTTGACGCCGGAAACGGATATTATTTACCGTAGCAAAAAAATGGAAGAGATTATCAATCTGATTGGTAGAATCAGTAATCGGAAATCATCGGTGCTTGTTCAAGGTGAAACAGGTACAGGAAAAGAGTTAATTGCCCGTACAATTCATGATCTATCTGATCGTAAGGATGAAAATTTTGTAGCCGTTAATTGTGCTGCTATCCCTGAAAATCTATTTGAAAGTGAATTGTTCGGGCATGAAAAAGGCGCTTTCACTGGTGCTGATAGCCAGAGAAAAGGAAGATTCGAAATAGCCAATAAAGGCACTCTTTTTCTGGATGAAGTCGGAGAAATTCCACTCAATATCCAGGTAAAAATGCTGCGGGTATTGCAGGAGGAGGAATTTCAGCGACTGGGCTCTTCTGAGACTATTTCAACTGATGTGAGAATTGTGGCTGCTACTAATCAGGATTTGAAAACTATGGTTGATGAAGATAGGTTTAGGGCTGACTTATATTTTCGCCTGAATGTAATTCCTATTCAGATTCCACCGCTCAGTGAAAGAAAAGATGATATTCCCGTTCTCGTCGATCATTTCATTGAAAAGCATTCTCATGGAGAACACGATGTTGAGGGCATTAGTACAGAAGCACTTGATCTTTTGCTCAAATATGAATTTCCAGGTAATATTCGCGAACTGGAAAATATCATAGAAAGAGCAGTTAGTCTGGTAAGAGGATCTACAATTACTTCGGAGTATCTATTTCTTGACTCCGATGAGGAAATTGGTGGCCAGGACCTGAATGAAAAGGTCGCCAATTATGAAAAGAGTCTTATTAAAAAGGCTCTTGATGAAAATAATAATAATCAAACCAGAGCAGCCCAGGAATTGGGCGTCTCTGTTACCACTTTAAATTATAAGGTTAAGAAATATTTTGATTAAACACAGGAATAAGAATAATCAGCATTTCATACCTACCTTAATTTCTACACAAAAACCTCTGGTTTGGTTAGTTTCAGGTCTTTAACCGAAAATTTATATCATTTCAATGTGAACTAGAACACATTTTTGCTACAATTTGATCATTATGTTTTTAACAGTTTGGGGTAAAATGTAAAACTGTTGAAAATTTGGTGAACTTAGTTAATCTATAACAAAAAAAAGGAGCAGGTCATGAGAAAATTAGTTACCTTAATTATGGTAGTAACTCTGTTAACTGTTTTTAGTTTTGCTCAAATCAATTACAATAAAATCAAAGTTTATCCGCAAAATGCTCAGGTCGCTGTTGGTGATGTTGTTGAATACAAAGCCATTTATATTGATGATGAAGGCAATATTGTCGAAAGCGGATTTGATTGGACTGTAGAACCTGAAACAGCAGGATCATTCTCTGAAAATGTTTTTACAGCTGAAAGTATTGGAGAAGCCCAAATTGAAGTTACTCTAGACACACTCGTCGGCCATGCTGAAGTTGAAATAGTGGAAGAAAGTGAATTACAGACAGGAGAATTTATTCGAATTTGTCCCAGAAAAGAAAGAGTTCTACTTGGAAAAAGCCTTCTATATTACCTATTTCAAAAAGATGCTGATGGCCTGAAATTGGTAACTGCAGATCAGTTTGCTGTCTCGCCTGAAGAATTAGGTGTTTTTGAGAGTAATGTTTTTACAGCAGAATCTGTTGGTGAAGGAATAATCACTGCCAGCTATGGAGAACTTGAGGATACAGTTGATGTAGAAGTATTTTCCCGTGAAGAAAAAGAAAAATGGAGCGCAAATCTTCCGCGTATCAAAATATATCCCCAGCTTCGCCGTATAGCCCTTGGTGACACAATTGATTTCAAAGTCGCTTACCGGGATACTGCTGAGGTTGTACCAGATACTAATGCCACTCTATCTATAATACCGGATTCTTTAGGCCATTTTACAGAAGACAGCCTATTCGTTGCAGATTATGAAGGTGAAGGCATTTTGACTGCTGAGCTGGATACCCTTGCAGATACAATGTATATTAAAATTGAAGCCAAGGATAGATGGCGGGAACGTTATCAAATGGAATATTGTCTGACACTATTTCCCAAAGACACCATTGTTGATGTTGGAGAAAGTATTGCCTATGATGTAAAATTTAACGATGATGGAAGCTGGATAGATACTGTAGCTGATAAGTGGGAACTGGAAGGAATGGATATTGGAGTGATGGATGGAAATGTTCTTAAAACTAATGCTCCTGGTTTTGCTCTGGTTAGAGCCACAATAGGAGATAATGTAGGAACATCTTTTGTCATTGCTGAAAATCCTGAAAGCGATCCAGATACTAATACCATCACAATTACCCGGCCACAATTGATGGGACAAAATGATATTCATCATATCACAGATGTCAAAGAAGGTGGTATTTGGAAAATCGGCGGATTACCTCATCCTTTTAATCTTTTCAATGGTGGGTTTATCTATTTCCCAATGGGAAGTTTGGATGAAGATATTCGAATCAATATTAGCATTCCAAATTTTGCTGAAATCCGTGACGATACTGTAATTTTTAATAATGAATTCTTGACCGGGATTAATTTTGATGTCTATGTCGGTGATGAAAAAGTTGAAACTTATGAATTCAATACACCCTTGATTGTTGGAATGGTCTATAAGAAAGGTTTAATAGATCAACTTAATATCAATCCTGAATCTCTTAATCTCTATTTTGTCAGTGATAATATGGAATTAGATCCAACTGGAATAGAAAATACCACTCTAGGTTATTATCACAAAATGGTCTTTTCAAATGTGGCCCACTTCAGTACTCTGGCAATCAAAGGTGAGAAGAGTACAACTGCGATTGAAACCCGTTCAGATCAAATTCAATTACCAGAATCAATTAAACTCTACAAGAATTATCCTAATCCCTTTAATCCTGTTACCAATATTAGCTATGAAATTCCCCGCTCGCTTAATGTAGAACTCAAAGTTTACAATGTGATTGGTCAGAATGTGGTTACCCTTATTAGCGGTCAACGTGATGCTGGTAAATATACTGTGGAATGGGATGCTGGAAATCTACCGTCAGGAATTTATCTGATCCGACTCAAAGCCGGTCAAAAAGTTTCTGTAGATAGAGCCCTTCTGCTGAAATAGATTTTACTACTGGATGATAAAAGGCCCGATTCATTTTGTGAATCGGGCCTTTATGTTTTTGATTAATTGTATTAATGCCTTCGGAATTTTATACTGAGAGAAGATTGAATACTGAGAAAATATATTCCTATTCGCCAACTACCTGGACATATACATTCCTGCTACGAGAACTATTATCATGGTCTATGACAATGATCTGCTGCCAGGTGCCCAGAATGACTTTTCCATCTTTTACCGGAAAACTTTCACTTGCCCCTAGAAAACTGGCCCGTAAATGGGAAAATCCATTATCGTCTCCCCAGGTTCGTCCATGCCGGGTTCCCATCTTTACCGGCCATAGTTTTTCAAGCTGCTCCTGCATATCTTTGACCAAATTGGGCTCGTATTCAATAGTCGTAATACTGGCTGTTGAGCCAATCACAGATATGGAGACGATTCCATTGTCAATTTCAGAACTCATGACCACATCTTTCACCTGATCAGTTATATTCTTAATGTCTGAAAAGCCTTTTGTCTGAAATTGAATTTGTTGACCATAAACCATAAACTATTTTTCTTCCTCTTTATTCTTTTCTTCTTTAGCTTCATTCGCTTGTGATTTTTTAACTGACTTTGATTTGCTCTGGGAGATCAGATAAATTCCAATTCCAATAAAGACTGCAGGCAGGAAAAATTTCCAACCCAGGCGAATCATATCTTCAAATATCTCGCTAAAATACCAATTTTTATCCAAAAGAAAAAGAATTCCAATCACGACCAATACGATTCCGCCTATTAATTTGCCGCCTTTTTCATCTTCGGAACTTTTTTTAACCTTCTTCTCATCATAAGGGCTATCATTTTCAGAAGGAACAATAATCATTGCAACGATATAAGCCAAAAGGCCCACTCCACCTGCAAAAAATAGTACCAGCCAGATTATTCTGATGATGACAGGATCAATATTCAGGTAATTACCAAGACCGCCACAAACTCCGGCTATTATTCTATCATCTTTACTTCGTAAAAATCTTTTTGCCATTTTTAACTCCTCATTATTTTTCACATATCATTGTATTAGATTTACTGGACAAAATTTAGTTGTCACTCAAAACAGAAAATCTATTCCTCAGAATTGAATTTACGAACATATTTGACAAAATTTATTAAAGCATCATCAGCCATTGGCAATTCTCTTTTAACATCAACTGTTTTTTGAATGGAAGTTACCTGATGGAGGGGCGTGCTAAATTGTTTTTTAAGTTTATCAATATTTTTTTTGATATAAGCTTTGAGAATTGGTTTGTAAAATTCCGGATGGAATTGAACTGTTCTGATGAATCCTTCATAAGCTGTGGCCTGATAAATAGATGAATTATTCCAGGCCAGCTGCACCATTCCCACTCCGGGATCGATCACAATATCATGATGACAGCTATAAACTTTGATTTTACCAGTATTTGAATTAATGAACCAGCGGTCGGACATACCTTCCAGGGTCAGTTGTATATCAACTACTCCAATCTCCATTCCTGAAGGGGATCGGACAATCTTTCCGCCAAAAAGTTTGTTAATTAATTGATGACCAAAACATATTCCAAAAGTTGGAATTTCTTGATCTACAATTGTATCAAGAATATGCTCAGCCCGGCTCAGATAGTGAAATTTTTTGGTCAAGGTATGATGGGAGCCAGTTAAAATAATGCCGGCGTATTCGGTAATTGAATCCGGTTTCACATCCTCAATTTTCTGGGTTTCCCATTTACTCCAAAGATCATAGCACCTCTGCTTAATCCAGCTGTCAAAATCGCCAATGCTATTTCTGATTTTGGGATAGGTGGATCCAGTTAGGATGACTAATATTTTATTTTCATCTGTTGTGTCCATTGGCCTGTTAGATTATTATCTATATCATGTTTTATAGTATTTTGAGAACTTTAGCGCCCTGGGAATCACCGGCACGCAATTCAAAAAGAGCCTTGTTGGCTTCTTCCAGAGAATATTCTGTAATCTCTGGTTTTTGCTTCATATCAGCAGCCAGCTTTAGAAATTTTTCTGGATCTTGGCGGGCTACATTGGCTATGCTTTTTATCTCTTTTTCCATCCATAGGTCACGAGTATAATCAAGATTCAGTAGATATTCTTTATCAACATCTTCTTTCCGGATAGCATTTATAACTAATCGCCCTCCTGGAATCAGATTTTTGAGAGCTTCTACAACGGGCTTCCAGACTGGAGTGGTATCAATAATACTGTGTAAGCTTTCAGGCGATTTTTCTTCTGTATCACCAGCCCAGACTGCGCCCAGATTTTTTGCAAATTTCCGTTGTCTTTTACTTCTAGCAAAAACATATATGCCAGTATCGGGATATAGATAACGGGAAAGTTTTAATACAAGGTGACCAGAGGCGCCAAATCCCGTCAAACCCAGTCTCATTCCATTCTTAATATTTGATAACATCAGGGAACGATATCCAATTGCTCCAGCGCACAAAAAGGGGGCAGCCTCTACAGATGAAAAATACTCAGGGATTTGATGGGC
>JAIPJV010000083.1 GCA_021734005.1 Fidelibacterota bacterium | reverse complement strand
ATAGAAGACGAAGAATATTTTGTCAAACCGATGAACTGTCCTTTCCATATAAAAATTTACAATTCTGATATACGTAGTTATCGAGATCTTCCCATTAAATATGCTGAACTGGGAACAGTTTATAGATATGAAAAATCCGGTGTTTTGCATGGGCTCATGCGGGTAAGAGGTTTTACTCAAGACGATGCTCATATTATTTGCAGACCGGAACAGTTAAATCAGGAAGTCAAAAAACTGCTTGAATTCACTTTTGATTTTCTGGATGCTTTTAATTTCAATGATATTGATGTTTTTATTTCCACTCGATCAGAAGATAAATTTGTCGGCTCGGAAGAAATGTGGGATGAAGCCACAGAAGCATTAAAGGGCTCTCTGGATGATCTCAATATTGACTATGAAATTGATGAAGGTGAAGCCACTTTTTATGGGCCAAAGATTGATATGAAAATTCGTGATTCCCTGAATCGCTCCTGGCAGTGCACAACAATTCAATTTGACTTTAATCTGCCGGAAAGATTTGACATGGAATATGTTGATTCCAGTGGTGAACGGAAAAAGCCTTATATGATCCATCGTGCTATTTTGGGTTCTCTGGAACGTTTTCTCGGTGTTCTGATTGAGCACACTAAAGGCAATTTTCCCACCTGGCTGGCTCCGGTTCAAGTTGCTGTTCTTCCTATTTCCGACGATCAGATCGATGCTGCCAGTAAAGTCCACAAACAACTCCAGAAGGAGGGAATTCGAGCAGAATTGAATACTGATAGCGAACCTGTCAGTGCCAAGATAAGAAAAGCAGAAACAAGCAAAATCCCCTATATGTTCATAATCGGGGATCGTGAAATCGAAAATAATACAGTCTCTGTGCGCAAACATGGAGATGGTGATATTGGAACTTTTCAACGTTCTGAGATGATTGAAAAAATTTCCAAGGAAATCGCTAATAAAAAATAGGAGTACCAAAAATTAGAAGACGTAGAAATACCGGTGATACCCGGGTAAATTTTGGCATCAAGGCTAAAAAAGTTAGGTTAATTGACAATGATGGAGACCAGATAGGAATAGTTGACAAACAGGCAGCTCTGGATAGAGCAGATCGGGCTGGTCTTGATCTGGTGGAAGTTGCACCTAATGCAAAACCGCCTGTTTGTAAAATCATGGATTTCGGTAAATACAAATATAAGCAACAACAAAAAGAGAAAAAACAGAAACAGAATCAGCAAAAAGTTAAAGTTAAAGAACTCCGCTTCAGCACTCGGATTGAAGAACACGATATTAAGACCAAAATTCGCAAAGCCAAACGTTTTCTCAACGACAATAATAAAGTTAAATTATCGCTAATGTTCAAAGGCCGCGAGAATATTCATACTAATATTGGTTTTGAACTTATTCAGGATCTTATCAGTAGGCTTGAGGACATTGGTGAAGTAGATAAACCGCCCAAAAAAATGGGCAGTTTAATTCAGACAACTGTAGCACCTAAAAAATAGGAGATACTTTTATGCCCAAGATAAAAACCAGAAGATCGGTTGCCAAACGATTTAAGAAAACCAAGTCAGGTAAATTAAAAAGAGGTAAAGCTTATTCGGCTCATATTCTGACCAAAAAATCACCGAAACGGAAACGTAAGCTCAGAAAAGCCGGATATGTCTCAAAAGCAGATGAAAAACGAATTAAAGAAATGTTATAAAGTTAGGAGATAGACAATGCCAAGAGCAAATAGTTCTGTACCCCGCCATCGGAGACGCAGAAAAATACTTAAACAGGCTAAGGGATATAGAGGAGCCCGAAGCAGACGATTCAAAGTTGCAAAAGATGCTGTTGAAAAAGCGCTGCAATATGCATATCGTGATAGAAAAAGAAAAAAGCGTGAATTTCGCCGCCTGTGGATCACAAGAATAAATGCTGCTGCTCGTCAGAATGGAATGCGTTACAGCAGATTTATTCATGCCTTAAAACAGAATAATATTAAATTAAATAGAAAAGTACTTGCTGAATTAGCAATTAATGATCCCGACGGCTTTAAAGCGGTTGTTGACAAAGTAAAGGCCTAGGGAAATGGATATTTTCGATGAGGTAAAGGATTCGATTGACCAATTTCACCAGGAGCTTTCGGAGCTCGATGTTGAAGAGAGGGCCATAGAAGATTTCCGGATCAAATATCTGGGTAAAAATGGTATAATTAGCAACTACTTCAATAAATTTGGTCAAATTCCTAATGACAAAAAGAAGGAATTCGGAAAGCTGATGAATTCCTTCAAAAATGAGGCCAATCAGGCCATTGAATCCTTACATCAGAAATTAAATGAAAAACAAACCAAGCAGGAATTTTTTGATTATACACTTCCTGGAGTAAAACCAGTAGAAGGCTCTATTCATCCATTATCAAAAACTATGGATGATATTGCCTCTATTTTTCAGGATATGGGATTTTCTACAGAATTAGGGCCTGAAATTGAAACAGATTATTACAATTTTCAGGCATTAAATTTTCCAGAAAATCATCCAGCCCGGGATGCTCAGGATACCTTTTTTGTAGACGACAAAGTTGTTCTACGAACCCACACCTCCCCTATTCAGGTTCGCACAATGGAAAAACAGAAACCACCTATTCGAATTTTGGCACCGGGACGTACTTTCAGAAACGAAGCAATTGATGCCAGTCATTACTGCACATTTCACCAGATTGAAGGTCTTTATATTGACGAAGATGTGACTTTCAGTGAACTCAAAACTACGCTGTATCTCTTTGTCAAAAAATATTTTGGTGAAGACGTGGCTTTGAGATTTCGGCCCAGCTTTTTTCCCTTTACCGAACCCAGTGCTGAAGTTGATATCAGTTGCTTCAAATGCGGTGGTATTGGAGACGATTGCAGTCTTTGTAAAGGCAGCGGATGGCTGGAAATTTTGGGTTGTGGAATGGTCGATCCCAATGTATTTAAATCTTCTGGAATTGATCCGGAAAAATATACAGGATACGCTTTTGGGATGGGGATTGAAAGAATCGCCATGCTCAAATATGGAATTGATGACATTCGGCTTCTCTACGGAAGTGACAAAAGATTTCTCCAACAATTTAAACAGTTATGATAATAAATACTAATTGGTTAAAACAATATACGGATTTTGATTATAGTTATGAAGAACTGGGAGATCGACTGACCTATCTTGGTCTGGAAGCCGACCCGGTTCCCAATCCTCTGGCTTCAATTGAAAAGATTGTAGTTGGCTCAGTCAGCAATGTTAGAGAACATCCTGATGCTGATCGATTAATGGTCTGCGATGTATTTGACGGTAAGAAAACCCGCCAGGTCATCTGCGGTGCCCCTAATGTAAAAGATGATATTAAAGTCCCCCTGGTTCTTCCAGGATGCCAACTACCGGAAGGCAAAGTCAAAAAAGTCAAAATCCGGGGAGTAAAATCGGAAGGAATGATTCCTGCCGAAGATGAGTTAGGACTTTCCGACGATCATTCCGGGATAATTATTCTACCCGATGATGCAGAAATTGGCCAGGATTTTAGAAAATATTATTCCGAACGATTTGGTTCTAATTTTGAGATTGATCTCACTCCCAATCGTCCTGATTGTACTTCCCATATTGGAGTTGCCCGGGATCTAAATGTATTAACTGAAAATGAACTAAAAATTCCTGATACTGATTTTGAAGAAGATGGCGATGAGATCGAAAAATATGTTGAAGTCAATATTCACGATCCTGAAGCCTGTCCCCGCTATGCTACCCGCATTATCAAAAATGTTGAAGTAAAAGAATCACCGCAGTGGCTCAAAGATAGATTAAAAAGTATTGGTTTAAGACCAATCAATAATATTGTGGATGCGGCCAATTTTGTTCTTATGGAAACCGGCCAACCTCTGCATACTTTTGATTATGACCGCTTAAATGGTGAAGAGATCAATGTTAGAATGAGCGAGGACGGTGAAGAAGTAATTACACTGGACGGTGAAAAGCGGGAACTGGATGACAGCGTTCTGCTTATCTGTGATGCCCAGCAACCTGTTGCTGTAGCAGGAATAATGGGGCTGGAAAATTCTGAGATCATTGATTCTACAACAAACTTACTTCTGGAAAGCGCCTATTTCAACCCGGCCCGGATTCGTTATGGTTCCAAGTATCTGGGGTTACAAACTGACTCCTCTTACCGCTTTGAACGGGGTGTTGATCCGGAAAATGTTATCTACGCTCTCAATAGATTAACCAATCTTATTGTTGATCTGGCTAATGGTCAAGTTTGTACGGGATTGATTGACAATTATCCCAAAAAAATAGAGCAGCCCCAACCAAAAGTACGCTTTTCCCGTATTAATAAATTGATCGGCCAGGATTTTGATCCAGATTGGGTTGTAGATAAGTTTGAAAAATTAGGCTGTAAAATTTTAGATAAAGATAAAAACTCAGTTAAAGTAGAATCCCCTTCCTGGCGACCCGATCTTGTTCGTGAGATTGATTATATTGAGGAAGTTATCAGAATCTATGGAATGGAGAAAGTAAAGTCGTCTCGAACAATCAAAATTCAGCCTGATTATTCCCGTAATGATAGATATAATTTTAATCGAGTAGTACGTGATAAGATTGCTTCCTATGGTTATCAGGAAGTTTATAACAATTCTCTTTTTAGCCATGAGGAGAAAGACTTCAATCTATTCGATCTTGAACCGGTCAAAATCAAGAATCCTCTCAGCAGAGATCTGGCCTATATGCGAACGAATCTATCCTCTGGACTGGTTACAACAGCAGCAGATAATATAAATCGCAAAAATCGGGACTTGAGATTTTTTGAAATTGGTAAAGTCCATGATCTCAATTTTGACAAAGATAACAAAGCTGATGAATATGAGCACTTTGCTATGCTTCTGACCGGTAATCTTGAGCCAGTATCCTGGAAATATGGTCAGCGCAGGACTGGAGACTTCTTTGATCTAAAAGGAGATATTCAGGGATTAATTCAGTATCTGACTGGCAAGGAAGCCCAATTTGTTGATTCTGAAATGACCAAGGAAAATTATAACCAGATTGTCAAAATTGTGATTGAAGACGATATCCTGGGCTACATCTGTCAGCTCAATGAAGAACTTCTCGATGACCAATATAATGTTGAGGAGCAAAAAGTTTTTGTTTTTGAAGGCTCTCTGGAAATTCTATATAAACATTTTACACCTGAAATTAATTACCAGCCTGTGGCCTCCTATCCTGCTATAGAACGTGATGTTTCAATTCTTGTCAATACAAGCACACGAGTAGGCGACGTAATGGAGCTGATCAGGAATAATGGCGGCAAGCACTTGCAGGAAGTCCAATTTTATGATCTTTATCAGGGAGAAAATATTCAGGAAAATAAGAAAAGTCTGACATTTAATTTAATTTTTCAGAATCCTGAACGGACTCTCAAAGATCAGGAAATAGATCAGCAGATGAATATAATTTTTAATCAACTCAAAAAGAAAGTTGATGCAAAACTCCGATAATATATACAATAAAACCAATTTAAATATTCTTGATAATAAGCTTGATGCGCTTATCAAGGAGATAAAAAATCTAAAGGAAAGGAATCAGAAGCTCAAAGATCAAATAAATAAAACTGATACAAATCAATCAGATATAGACAATTCTAAACAAGAGAGAATCAGGAAAAAGATAGAGAATATGATTGAAGAACTGGATTCAGTTCTCTGAATAATTCTCGTCTTTATCCGGTTAATTTTATGAGTCAATTAAACAATATCGTTGAAGTTACAATTTTTGGTAAAAAATATAAGATCAGAGCCCAGGCTGACTCTGATTATATAATTAATGTTGCAAAGTACGTTAATGAAAAAATGAAAGAAGTGGAAGATTCGCTCAATAAAAAGCAATCAGAAATTCGAATAGCGATTCTGGCTGCCATGAATATTACTGATGAATTGTTTAATTGTCAGACTACAAGTGAAGATGATATCGATAAAATCAAAGATAAAACCGACAATTTAATTAAAACTATCGAAGAGAATATTGAAAGCCTAGAATAAAATTCATATCATAAATCATAAAATTTACCGGATAGAGCTCGAGTAATACAAATACCAAAGGAGTACAGATATGCTAATTATCTATATTATAGTCGCTTTATCCGGAGCGGTAGTTGGCGCTGCAATTGCCCTATTCTTTTACACTCAAAAACTAAATAATGCTAAATCTTCAGCCCGGGACATTTTAGACAAAGCCAAAAGAGAAGCTGACGATCTTGTCAAAGAGGCCTCTCTGGAAGCTAAAGAAGAAGCTATGTCCATTAAAAATGAAGCTGAAAAAGAAGCCAAAGAAAAGACTAAGGAAGTCACCCAATTTGAGAAGAAACTCCTCAAACGGGAATATTACCTGGAACAAAAAAGTGAAGTTGCTGAGAAAAAAGAAGAACAACTTCGGAATAGAGCCAAACAGTTACAAAAAGAACAGGATAAATTAGAAGAGCAAAAAGATGAGATCAATGAGATTAAACAGCGTCAGTTGAATAAACTGGAGCAAATTGCCCATATGACCCGCAATGAGGCTAAAAATAAATTGATCGCCGACATGACCAAAACAGCCAAAAAAGAAGCGGCTGCAGAAGTGAGAAAAATAAAAGACAAAGCCATAAATGAAGCCAAGCGGGACGCCAAAAAGATCATTGTTTCGGCTATTCAACGGTCTGCTGCCGATCATACTGCAGAGACAACAGTCTCGGTTATCAACTTACCAAATGATAATATGAAAGGCAGAATTATCGGACGCGAAGGCCGTAATATCCGCCATTTCGAGAAATTAACTGGAGTAGAAGTAATTGTTGATGATACTCCGGAAGCAGTTGTGCTTTCCGGTTTTGATCCAATTCGCCGAGAAGTTGCCCGCATTGCTCTGGAAAAATTAATTGAAGATGGCCGTATCCATCCTGCCCGTATTGAAGAAATGTATAAAAAAGCCAAAGAAGAAGTTGACGATTCCATTATTGAAGCTGCTGAAGATGCCATTGATGAAGTCAGTATTTCCCCCTTGCCTCGTGAACTTATGAAAACTCTGGGCCGGCTTAAATATCGTACTTCCTATGGCCAGAACGTTTTGAACCATTCTATTGAAGTAGCCTGGTTAGGAGGTCTGATGGCTTCAGAACTAGGATTGAATGGCAATATCGCCAAACGGGCTGGACTCCTCCATGACATTGGCAAAGCCATTGATAGAAACATTACCGGTACACACGCCAGCATTGGTTCTGATATTGCCAAACGTTTTAATGAAGACCATGTTATTATTAACTCTATTGCTTCCCATCACGAAGAAGTAGATCCGGATAATCCAATCAGTGTTTTGATTCAAGCTGCTGACCAGATCAGTGGTTCCCGTCGTGGTGCCCGTGGTGATACTCTGGAAAATTATATTAAACGCCTGGAGAAATTGGAAGGCATTGCGGAATCCTTTGATGGAGTTGCCAAATCCTACGCAATTCAGGCTGGACGTGAAGTTCGAGTAATGGTAGAAAATGACAAAGTAAATGATAATGAAGCCTCAATGATTGCTGATGATATTGCAAAAAAGATTGAAAAAGAAGCAACATTTCCCGGACAGATCAAAGTGATGGTCCTTCGGGAACACCGGAGTATAAGCTATGCAAAATCATAAATAAAGAGAGTTATCATGCTCATTGATGGAAAGAAAATATCGCAAAAAGTTCGCAATTCCTTGACGCCCAAAATTGAAGAGCTCAAGAAAAAAGGCATTACACCGGGACTGGCCGTTGTTCTAGTTGGTGACAACCCTGCCTCGCAAGTTTACGTACGGATGAAGGAGAAAGCTTTTAAAAAATTAGGCCTAAAAAGTAAAACTTACCGGCTACCTGCCGATACTTCTCAATCCGAAGTTCTGGAACTTATCGATGAACTAAACACCAATGACGATTTTCATGGGATTTTAGTCCAGTTACCTGTTCCTGAACAGCTTGATGAAATGGAGCTTCTGG
>JAIPJV010000082.1 GCA_021734005.1 Fidelibacterota bacterium | reverse complement strand
CAAGTGAATAATTTTCTTCACCAAATTGGGCCTGAAAAAATAGCATCTGGTATTCGCTTAGTTTAGAAAATTTTCCTTCCAGTTCTGCTCCATACTCACTATAAGGCTTCTGAAAATCACTAAGAACCCAGATAAGAGGAGAAACCAATTCTGATTTTTGGATATCTGTGTGAACAGTGCTTAATGTTTTTATCAGGTCACCTTCCTGATTGGATACCTCTACTTGAGCTAATTTTTCTACAATAGTTTCCGCACTGCGGGTTAATTCGGCATAATCGAAGTGGCCAGGTGATGTTGTTTTTATGAGTCTGACATTGACTGGAAAAGAGCTATTTTCAAGCAGCGGGATTGCCCTGTCGATTTGCTGTTCCATTAGAGATTGTCCCTTACTGGTTTTGCCCATTGAGAAAGAATTATCAACGACCAGATAGAGAGTTTGGCCCTGCTTAACGTGTAGGCTGGACCTTTCAGTCTGAATTACCGGTCGGGCAAAAGCCATTATAAGCAGAATAATGATCAGAGTGCGAAGAATCAGCAAAAGAAGTTGCTTGAGCTTCAATTTTTTGATAACATCATTCTGCAATTCCAGTAAAAATTGCAAAGAGCTGAATTCTACTTTTTTAAATCGGCTCTTATTAAGAATATGTAAAATTACCGGAATTGTTGCAAGAGGTAAAAAATATAGAAAAAAGGGATTTAAAAAGGTCATAATTTATATGTGGATCATATTATTTAAAATGATCATCATTACAGTTCCAGTTATCAAAGGTATCATCAGATTATCGTCAAAGCTTTTAAAAGGCAAATATTCAATTAAGGCTGCCAATAAAACACCGGCAATTTTGACTCCTAATCCAACACCTGGTACCCAGAAAGTTGCTAATAAACCGGCCAGTATAAAGGCTAAAGAACCTTCCACAGTTTTTTCAGTACCAGGCAGTTTAGTTTTGCCAATTGAGAGGCCAGCCAGACAGGCAGTCGGATCACCAACTGTTAGATAGAAAAGGACAATCACAGCAACTTCTTTGGAAAAAAAGAAGATGCTTAAAAAAGCTCCTAAAAATACGTAAGTGGCTCCTGTCAGATGGTCTTTTTTTTCATGAGTTCTGATCATCCAGCCGAATACCTTTAAATATAATTTATAAAACCGGGGATATCGCAAGCGAACAATTTCAGCCATTAAAAAAAACAGGAATAAAAGGCCTGTTGCCCACAACATAATTGCCCTGTTGAGCACAAAATAATAGGCCAATGGAATCAGCGTAGATGAGTAGTGAATTGCCTTGCGGGCTAGTTCTCCTTCAGCAACCTGTTTCATGTTTTTATCCTTTGCTCCAACTGCTGAAAATTTCGGCCCGGATCACTATCACCAAATACAGCCGAACCGGCTACAAATAAATCTGCTCCAGCTTTATCGACTTGTTCAATTGTAGAAAGATTGACACCGCCATCCACTTCCAGACGAAAATTATATTTATCAGCCAGAGGTCGCGCCCTCTTGATTTTTTCAATAACATCTGTTATCAATTTTTGGCCTCCAAATCCGGGATTTACTGTCATGATCAAAAGATGGTCAATCTTATCCAAATAGGGTTCCAGTTTCTCAAATTTTGTTGGCGGATTAATTACCAATCCGGGCTTTGCTCCCAGTTCTCTAATCCTGCCCAGATTTTCAGAAATATTTTGTCCGGCTTCAATTTGAAAAAGAAGAGTATCACTACCAGCTTCAATAAATTGTTTCAGGTATTTTTCCGGTTCAGAAATCATCAGATGAGTCTCAAGATGGCAATCAGTAAGTTTTCGAATGGCCTTCACTATAATGGGACCGAAAGTAATATTGGGGACAAAATGGCCATCCATAACATCCAGATGGAGACGCTTAGCACCTGATTTTTCCACGGCTCGAATCTCTTCTTCCAGTTTTGCAAAATCTGCTGATAATAAAGACGGTACAATTTGTTTGTAATTATTCACGGTTTCACCTTGTAACTGTCATATTAACGGGAACGGATTTATATTCGACTGCTTTTGCTTTTGGTGATTGTTTGACTACAGTTCGGGGCGTAAATTCAGAAGATTCAATATATTCAATCTTTCCAACCCTGAGTCCCACTTTTCTAAGTTGATCTTTGGCATCTTTTAAGCTGCGGCCAATCAGATCCGGCACCTCGTAAATCTTGCTGGGCGGTCCTTTGCTGATAACAATATGGATAGGCTGCGATGGTCTAATCATGACGCCTTCATTTACCGATTGTCGCAAGATCACACCTTCCGGTTTCTCATTGGAATATTCTCGTGAAACCAGCAGGTTTATATCAGTTTCTATTCCTGATCTCTCCAGTTCCATCTTAGCAGCTTTGAAACTTTTTCCTACAAGCCGGGGCATACTTATATTTTTTCTGCTCTTAGTAACTACCAGCTGTACTACCCGCCCCTCTTTAATTTTTGTTCCCGGTTCCGGCACCTGTTTCCAGATCAATCCCGAGGGAGTATTATTTACTATGACGGAATCAATTATCTCGACATAGAGACCGGCACTATTTAACTTTTTTCTGGCCTTTTTAAAGGGCATTTTTTTAACATTTATAAGTTCAAACTCTTCACCATAACCAGTATACCAGGGCATGATCACATAATCAAAAAGCAAGGCTGTTACAATCAGTACAATAGAAAAAACCACCGCAATTCGAAAACTATTTCTTATAAATCTTAATAGTTTTTTAAACATTATTAGGATTTCAATCTTTTATTAATCTAACAGCAAAGCTACCAGTTAAATCATGGTCAAAAGGTTTAATATTAACAGCACCTTTTTCGTCACAATATTTTTTATCCACATAATTACCGGCATCTTCCACGTGAAAGTCATGATCTGCTAAAAATTTATCAACAACCTGCCAATTTTCCTCTTCTTCCAGCGAGCAAGTACTATAAACTATGGCTCCATTTTTATTAATTTGCCTGGCCATATTTGTCAGCATTGCCATTTGCTCCTGGGCATATTTTTTCATATCACCTGGTCGGCGATTCCAGCGTAGATCAGCTTGCCGGGCAATCACACCGGTACTTGAGCAGGGCACATCAAGCAGGATTTTATCAAATTTTTCCAATTCAATCTGAGTAGCGTCACCAATCTTTACTGAATTTAGTTCAAAACCAAGTAGTTCCATATTCTTCTGCAAAGTATCGATTCGATCGCTATGTATATCCAGGGCAGTCAAATTTGCTTTATTTTGGGTTAATTGGGCAATCAGACCGGTTTTTCCACCGGGAGCAGCGCAGGCATCCAGTATTTTCTCATTCTGCTGAGGATCAAGTAAAAGAACAGGAAACACCTGACTCAAATCCTGAACTGCGGCTTCTCCATTTTTGATAATTGGACTATTGAGAACTTTTCCTGGGCTTTTCACAGAAAATAGGTTAACATTTCCAACTTTAAAAAAATCAACCTGCTCATAATTTTCTTGCAACTTTTTTTGCAATTCTTCCAATGAAATCTTGATTGGATTATGTCGAAAGTAAATTCTGGTATAGCTATTATTAAATTCCAGTAACTTTTGTGTATTTTCCCGGCCAAATTTTTCGATCCAGTCCTCTACCATCCAGAGTGGATGCGAAAATTCAACTGCCATTTTTTTAGTTTCCGGTAGTTTGCTAAGATCTTCCTGCCAATCTTTTTTACCAGGCAGATTTCTTAACACACCATTAACAAGACCGGTTAAATTCTTACGACCTAATTTGCGGGCTGCTTCGACAGTTTCATAGATAAAAGCGTGGTCAGGTGTATTCAGAATAACCTTTTGATAGGTTCCCACCCGCAATAGATTTAAAGCAGTTTTCTCCAATCGATTGATCGACCTGTTATAACCATTGTCGATTATAAAATCCAACAAATCTTTATAAATTATTACGCCATTAACGAGTTTATATAAAAAATTCTGATCCCGCTTTGAGAAGCCTCTTTTATCAGCGAAAGTATGGATCTTCTTCTCAAAATCAGCATAATTATCAGAGAGTGAATTTAATATTTCAACTGCCGTACTACGAACACTTGCTTGTGAACTCATCGCCTGCTTTCCCTTTAAAACCATTAATAAAATCTTTGACTGGTAGTACTCTCTTTCCCGATTTCTGTAATTCAATTGGTATTAGAACTCCATCACCAGTTTGTATTCCCATGCTATCATTCTCAACAAAAGCGATTTCGCCAGGCTGCTTTGCGAAATTTTCATTCTGATATGTCGCCCGTATGAATTTAACTCTCTTGTCCTGAAAGAATGCAAAAGCTCCAGGATAAGGGGATAGTCCATTGATTAAATTTTTAATCTCTTCAGCCTTCTTGCTCCAATCAATTCGTCCCATTTCTGAATTTATTTTCGGTGCTTTGGTAGCCTTTTCATCATTCTGGGGAATGGCTTTCGTTTCCCCTTCTTCCAGATTTTTCAGAACAGAGACTAGACCTTTCGCTCCTTCTTCAGCAAGAGTATCGTGGACTTCCTGACATGTATCTGTATCATTAATTGGTATTTTTTCCTGTTTCAACATATCGCCTGTATCAATCGATTTTTCAATCTGAAAAATTGTATAACCAGTCTCCTTTTCACCATTAATAATAGCCCAGTTAATGGGAGCCGGACCACGATATTTAGGAAGCAAAGAAGCATGCAAATTGATCGCACCAAACTTCGGAATAGACAGAAGCCGCTCCGGCAATATTCGAAAAGCAACAACTACAAAAACATCAGGATTTAATTCCTGAAGATTCTGAAAGAAATCATCATCATCAAGACACTCAGGTTGCAGTATTCTTGTATCTAAATTTTCAGCAACTTTTTTTACAGCTGTTTTCCTGACTCTTTGTCCCCGACCTCTTTTGCAATCAAGGCCGGTCACTACACCTATAATATCATTTTCAGAATCAGCGATTTTTCGTAGAGATGGGACGGCAAATTGCGGCGTCCCCATAAAAACTATCTTCATTCCAGGGCCCTTAACTTTGCTTCAATTCTTGTTTAGCCATCTTGGCTATGCTTTTGAGTTTGTTATCAAGGAGTTTTCTCTTCAACGGGCTAATTCTATCAGTCATAAAGGTGCCATTGAGATGGTCGGTTTCATGTTGAATAACTCTGGAAAGATACCCGGAGTACTCTTCAACATGTTCCTCAAAATTCCTATCTCTGAAGCGAACCTTTATTTTATCAGACCGTTTGACATTCACGGTGATGTCAGGCAGACTTAAGCAACCTTCTTCATCTTTGGTTTCGCCTTCACTTTCCAGAATTTCAGGATTGATAAAAACCCGTTTAATACCGTCATCTTTATAAAGTGAAAAATCAGCAACAAAGAAACGCAGATCCTTACCCACCTGATTGGCTGAAAGCCCGATCCCCTCTTCATGAGACATTAACTCAAACATATCATCAACTAGTTGATCAAAGTCTTCCGGCAATTCCTCCAATTCAGATAGTTTTTCTCTCAGAATTGGACTGCCATAATAATATATTTTTAGATCTTCTTTCATATTATTTAGGTAATCTGTTTATTTTTCAATTCGATCGGCAACAGCGCTTTTGGTAATATTGAATTTTATATCTTTGCCAACATTGAGGATTATACGGTTATTTTTTTCATCGATACCATCGATAGTTCCGTAAATTCCGCCAATTGTGAGCACTTTGTCACCTGATTTAAGATTATCTATCATCTCTTCTTTTTCTTTTTGTTTCTTTCTTTGAGGACGAATCATCAGAAAATACATTACAACAATAATTAAGACAAAGGGTAAAAGACCCAGGATAGGATTACCTGATCCGCCTCCAGATTGACCTGCTGCATATAATAGACTACTCATGTGTTCCTCCAGTTAATTGTTAATAAACATTTTGTTCCGAATTCACTGTTTTTGACAGTAATTCAGCGATAAAGTTTAACTAATCTTTTCGGTAATGGCAACCCCGACTTTTTCTATTTAAACGGGCAGCATGCAGAACCAGATGAGCTGCTGTGGCTGCATTTCGCAAACCAATCAGTTTATCACTCAAAGCACTGTGAGCATAAAACTGTTCAATATCATCATTCAATTGCTGAAAAATATTCTTTGCCCTTCTCAATTTCTTTTTAGTTCGCACAATGCCAGCATAATTCCACATTGTATGACGAATTATCATCATATCTTCCCGCACAAGATCAGGGTCTACTTCTTCTTTTTCCTCTTTCCATTTCACAATTTCAGGAAAAATAAAATTATTTTTACTAATTGTATCATAGGCGTCGCGGCCTGCAATAGTTCCATAGACAAGACATTCCAGTAAAGAGCTGCTGGCCAGACGATTAGCACCATGCAGACCAGTACAAGCAACCTCTCCTACTGCTTTTAGTCCTCGAATAGTGGTATTAGCCACATTATTGACTGCAATTCCACCGCATTCATAGTGAGCAGCAGGCACAACCGGAATTCCATCAGTAGAAATATCAATGCCGGCTTCCTGGCATTTATTGAATACACTGGGAAAACGGTCTTCCAGCCAGTCTCGATTTTTATGAGTAATATCCAGATAAACATAGGATGAATTGGTGCGATTCATTTCAGAAACTATGCTGCGGGCCACAATATCACGGGGAGCGAGGGAGCCTTTCGGGTGATATTTTTTCATAAAAGCCTGACCGTCCTTATTTCTTAGCACACCACCTTCACCGCGAAGAGCTTCGGTGACCAAAAAGCGTTCTTCACCAGAAGTATACAGCGTTGTAGGATGAAATTGAACATATTCCATATTCATAATTCGACCGCCAATCCGATACAACATGGCATAACCATCGCCACGCACTCCTTCCGGATTGGAGGTGTGAAGATAGATGCGGCCAAGTCCTCCAGTTGCCAGGATCGTCTGGCGCGCCATAATGGGAAGTACCTGATCAGTATCCTGAAAATAGAAATAGGCTCCTTTACAGGTACTGGGTTTGTAAGCCAACTTATAGTCAATAGCATGATGAGCCAGGGTGATCAGGTCGATAGCTGTAGTCCGATTAATGACCTCAATATTGTCCATTACCTGGATCTTCTTCTCAAAATATTCCTGAATGGCCCTGCCGGTGTAATCTTTGACATGAGCGATCCGGGCTGTAGAATGAGCAGCTTCCCTGGTCGGCGATATATTCCCCTGTGAATCCTGATCAAAGGGTACTCCAACTTCCTCTTTCAAAATATTTTCGACAAAACTGGCTCCGTAATTATAAATTTGTTTAACCGCTTCATCATTGACAATATGATCACCGGCTTCCTGAAAATCTTCCATCAGAATATCAAAACTGTCTTCCGGTGACTTATAAATTATACCACCTTGAGCATAGGCTGAGGCACTATCATGGCAATCTTTTCCCCGGGCGACAAGAGTTACATCGAGTCCCTTTTTAGCCGCTGCATAGGCTGCCGATATACCAGCCAGCCCATTGCCAATTACCAGGACATCCGTGAATTTATATACTTCTGCGCTTTGACTCATTTTAGTTCCAGCATACTTTGAATTGCTTTATTGGCATATACCTGTTTCTTCTCGTCTACTCTAATTTGATTAATCTCTCTGCCTTCAGCAAGTTGTTGAAGCTGATACAGCAGATGGACATTGGTTATCTGAGACATAGTTTTGCAAACCGGTTGATAATTATCAATGAAATAAATATCCAGATCCGGATATTCCCTTTGAAGCCGGTTAACCATTCTTTTTTCTGTGGCTATTCCCCATTTAGTTCCCGGTTCTGATTCCTCCAGAGCATCAATTATTTGAGCAGTGCTACCTATTTGATCAACTTTTTGGCAAAGTTCATAACTGCATTCAGGATGGGCAATTAACTTAATGTCTGGATATTTTTGCTTTAATTGATCGGCGGCCTGGTGACTAAATTTGGCATGCACATCACAGAATCCATTCCACAAAATCACTTTTGCTGTGTTCAATTCTTCGAGGGAAAGACCGCCCTGTTCCTGATCAGGATTCCA
>JAIPJV010000081.1 GCA_021734005.1 Fidelibacterota bacterium | reverse complement strand
CAAGAATATTTTTTCATAAATAACATCATGCAAAGTTGTGATGTCACCGGCCTGATTTCGCCAAATAATACTCCACAAGAAACTGGCCAGGAGTTCTGCTAAAGTAAAAACTGTAATAGCATTCACACCAAAGATCACAAAAGGTTTTGACCATTTCTGATAGCCTTTAACATCCACTATCCAGTAGATCATTGCCAGACTGATCAGGGCCCAGCCCGCCATAAATACAACATAAGAGCTGGTCCATAGATTTTTATTAATTGGGAACCAATTGCTCCAGATAACACCAAATAGTAATAAAATATTCCCGACTACAAACATACCAGCTGTTTTCTCCGCCGGCGTTTTTTGTTTCCGAAGCCAGTGTCCAGTCATTACACCAAATAGAATGGAAGTGATAGCTGGAATAGTGCTGAGTAGTCCTTCGGGATCAAATCCCTCTACCGGGGCAAATCTCCAGGTATGGGTGTTCAACAAATGGGAGTCGATAAACCAGCATAAATTCCCTTTCGGTTCCAGTACACCCGCTCCAAATCCCGGCACCGGTATAAACCTCAGCATCAACCAATATCCGATCAAAATAGCAACTATTGATAAAACCTGCCCCCGCAGATCAGTATATAGAAAAATTAGAGAGGCGCAGAAATAAGCCAGTCCAATTCTTTGTAAAATCCCCATGATCCGCCATGTTGAAAAAGAAAATTCAGTTCCGGGAAGAAGGCCGAAAGGAAAACCATTAATAAACAATCCGATTGCAAATAGGATTGCTGAACGACGGAGAACATGGATTAGTAGAGATTGGCGAGATGCTCCCTGGTTTAATCGTTTTCTGAAAGAAAGCACCATAGAAATTCCGACCATGAACAAGAAAAAGGGAAAAATCCAATCGGTAAATGTCCACCCATGCCATTCTGCATGCTGCAACTGAGCATATATATGCTCATGAGAACCCGGATTGTTAACCAGGATCATTGCGGCGATAGTCGCACCTCGGAGAACATCCAGAGAGACCATTCGCTTAGATTTTGTTTTGGTAATTGATTCACTCATTTTGGGGTCTCTTTAATTGCCATTTTGCAGGAAATCATTATATCGTTTTTGATATTCTTTTTTATAATTCTTTACGGTTTGCTGATAATTATAGTGATTCTGGCTCTTCTGCTTCTGCCATTGTATTTCAACTTTATGTGTGCCAGCAGGCAGATTGATTTTTTTCTGATCTTTGTTTACTGAATTCCCGTCTGCATACACTTTCCGAACTTCCATGAACCAGGGTAGATGAAGGATAATAGTTTTGGGTTCGGTCTTAAAATTATTATCAAGAGTTAAAATCGCACTTCCATCCTTACATTCTAATTCAAAATTAACTGATCCAAAATAGGTAGCTGCCTTGTGTATCGATATTTTTTCTCCGGGCTGGATCCAGGCAGGAGATACAGCAGAGAGAAGATGCAAGTTCTCGCCTTCTTCTCGCACAAGCATATTGCGCAATAGCGTTCGATATTCAGCAGCAAACCAGCCATGGGGTGCGAGATTCATACCAAAATCCCTGGTTTTCCAGGGTAATATTGAAAACTCGAATCCCGTATGAGTACTGCCGGTATGCAGAAGAACAGCATAAAGATCCCTGATCACCTGTTCTTGATCTCCTAAAATCAGAGCAGTTTGAGAATTTCTCATTGTAAGGTAATGGTGCAGCCAGCGACCATCCCCATAAGTCATTAGGCCTTCCTTATATTTATTTAGCACACGATCAAGTGTGGCCCGAATGCGAAAATCTGATTTGTCCAATAATTGAACCGGGTATAATGATAGTAGGTTTCCCCAATCCTGCCCTCCCAAAGTATCCAGACCCGGTGGAATATATCCTTCTGTCCTATCAGTTACCTTTTTTAAGCGCCGCTCTAGATTCTGATAATACTCATCATAGGTTTTTTGATAATCATCAGCATCACCATTATCCAGAAAATTTGCTATAAATATCAAACTCTTCAATCCATTCAGAGCCCAAAAATTATGCCCGGTAACATGGCCGGTGATCAATTCATTATCACCCGGTGTGGTCACAGGCATTAATCCTGATGGTTCTTCAGACAAAGTCTTTTGCATCCATTTGTAAGCCTTCTTTAAATAGGGATAAATTTTTCGGGCGTATTTCTTGTCCCCTGTCATTTTAATATGTTGCCCAAAAGCCCACAGAGTTTGCCCCCAACCATCATACTGACCTCCCTGGGAAATAAAATTTCCATCTGATCGTTGCCACTTTAAGAAAAAATCGAGGCATTGCCGGGCAAACTCATGATAGCCAGAAATATCATACATCCGCACTATAAAAGCAGCATCCCGTAACCAGAAAGCATCATATTGAAATTCATTCACCTTTTGCACATAAAAAGAATCTATCTTATCCCTGGCAATCAGATCATAGATCAAATTGGCATCAAAAGTGTTGGTGACCTTCTTTTCAGGTAAAGATATATTAATTCCCCGGGTAAGGATATTTTCCCAAAAATCTATAGTCTTTTGCAAATATTCATCGAAACTGGCCTCTTGCAGGCGGGAAGCCCATGAACTTTCTTTGGGAAGAGCCAAATAAGGCAATTTAAAATCCAATATTTTTGTTTCTCCTGGCTCGAGGGTTAGTTCATACTGGACTATCCCAACCGGAGTTGTGGGCAGTACATAAAGGCTCATTGGCTTTTCTATCGGCTGTTCATTATAGCCCATTTTCCAGGTCATTCTGCGACTCGGTTTCGAATCTTTCATATATTGATAAAGTATTTTACCATCCCGGGTCAGCATATTATCCTTGAAAGCGTAAAGCCAATCCTGATTGAATTCTACGCCCGCTTGTTCAAATGCACCTATAGTATCCGGAATAATAGCCCGACCAAAACGATAATCTCCTATCCCCCAATCCGTATTAGCATTATTTTGATAACGAATTGCAGTAGCAAAATAAACCGTTCTTTTCCGCTCGGTAGGATTCTGGATCCTAACTCTGATGAAATTGATCAAGGGACTATCAACTCGATCGGTTAGAGTATTGGCAAACATTGTAAATTTATAAGGAATCCCCTTATCTCTATAAGTATATTGAATTATGGGGAATTTATTATTGAAAAGAGTTTTTACCCGTTTATTTATCGGTTTTGGAGGATTACCAGTAAAAAACATTAATTCCCCGGAGCCGGTATAGAGATAACCTTCTGGAGTTATCAGAGTACCTTCTCTATGGTCCATTCGGCCGATGACATCGGTAGGTTTGCTAAAATAACTGAACGATTGATCAGCCTCATCAATATTAGGAGATACCATCTGAGCAATTATCCTAATCGACCCAAATAATAACACTAATGCTATTTGGCTTATAAGAATTCTCTTTTTCTTGATCATTGAGGAAGAGCCCAATCAGTTAATTTAACCTTAATATTTATTTCTTCCGGCTCCCGATTTTCTGTGCTCAATTTCCAGCCCAATTCCTGCTCGCTGTCGTCTTCATCAGGAGCAAATGCAAAAGTCTGGACAGGCCTGACTTCCCCGGCTTTTAGATAATATTTTTGATTTTCTGTTAATACTTGCCATTCTGAGGGAAAATACGATTTAAGATAGACTTCAATGTCACTTTCAGTGTTATTTTCTATTATTAATGGAATATGGACATAGCTTCCGAAAGCGACCATCATCTCCGGGGAAATTCTGCCGGCAAGATGTTCGAGTCCGTGAGCCTGCCAAAATTTATGATAAAAATCAAAGACACCACCCATTTTCAGATGAATCCCCTTTGTTTTTTTGGGACTATATCCTGGCGGAGCCTGATAAGTCACTTTGTTATCGTCGATGCCTTTAAATACTGGATCTGTTGGCTGACACGGAACGACTGCTTTACCAAATATTAGATTGAACTTTTCCAGCCAATCAATAAAGGGCTGCCATTTTCCACTTTCTGCGGCTTTTAGTGCCATATCGGAGACATCTCCCTGAGTTAGATGGTGTTTATGTAACCGGGCTGCCAGCTGATAGTAAGGCTTGTTTTTTGTAGGCGACATTGCCTCCATATCAAAATCAGGTCCAGGAGCGGGGAAAGGTTCATCCCGATCGGAGTAGAAATAAAGTTTTTTAGGCTGCCAGGGTGAAAGTCCCTCCATATGATTATTAATATCCTCGACTTCACGGGGAACTGCAACTTGAGCCGGAAAAATAGTAGGGTTAGCAGCCATATCAAAGGCTTCGGTTGCTAAAACACCTGCTGCCTGATGATCACCATGGTTCTCCCCGGCCACAAAACAGGGTAACCAGCTTATGATTACTTCGGGTCTGGTTAATCTAATAATTCTAATAATATGCTCTAAAGCCGAGCCGTGATTGACAGTTTTTAATGAGTGCAGCACATCCTGACCCGGTGTATCCTTGCCATCTAAAAACCAGACTTTATGAATACCAAATTCTGCTAATGCCTGACGAACTTCATTCTCCCTGATAAGTCCCATTGCTGTCGATTGTTGCCAGCCATAACTATTGCCACCACCACTACCTCGATTTGTATATACAGCTGCTACCTCTCTATCATCATCGAATACGGCTTTAGCCAGGTAACTCCCAATGGCTGTTTCATCATCCGGATGGGGTACAATTAATAAAATATCGGATTTCATCCTGGGGTCTGGATTCGGTATCTCAGCCTTAAGCTTCATTGAAAAATTAAATAAAATCAGTGAAAGCGAGACCAAAATAAGTTTTCTTCTAATCATTTACCTGCTCCTTATAATCAATATCATAATTTATCCTATTTTCTGCCCGGGGTTCTTTAACAAAAAATATCCAGACAATTGCAGCAGCCATTGAGGCACCTGCTGAAATAATGAAAACAGCTTCATATCCGAGCTTATCAGCCAGCCAACCTCCTAAAAGTCCAAATAGAATAAACGGTGAAGTCACCAGATTAGTAAGCGAAACATATGTTGAACGATCTTTCTCTTTGCTTAACTCAGCAATGATAGCCAACCGGGAAACATGGATCACCGATTGAGTCAGAGCAATGGCCAGAAATACCGGCATAAACAGCCACAAAGATTTTGCAAATAGCGCTAAAATTGAAGCAAAAAATACCGCACCTGCTGCTGCAAGAAGATTTAATCTATGCCCCCATTTATCTCCTGTCCATCCAATTATTAAATTCCAGATAATCATGCTTACCATAAAAACAACCGTAAAATAACCCACATAATCATCCGGCAACTGTAAACGCTTGAGAGCTTGAAGAGAATAAAATCCATTCGACATCAGTGCTGTTGTTAAAAGCGCGTCCGCTATTAAAAAATTACGGAAATTAGGCTCATTTTTTATGATATCGGAGAGCTGCTCTAATATATTGCCCCAGCGTTTTTTTCTTACAGAAGGATTAGGCTCATTTTCCTTTATGAGTACTAAAAATATGTAAGATATTAACATTATACCAAAAGCGCTAAAAAATAGTAAGGTAAAATTATTGGGATAACTAAAATTGCTGAGGACATATTTAACTATACCGCCAGCTGCTACTCCCAAAAGAGATCCCAAAAAGACACGAGCTGCTAAAAGCCGGCCTCGAATTCTAACTGGAGTAACTTTTGCAAAGAGGTCAAACCAGCCTGGCATATTCAGGCTTCCACCTACCGCGCTTAATGCAAAACAAATAAAAAAGAAAAATAATGCCAGAGAATCAGGAATTCTGTCAACAATCAATAGAGAAAATAAAGCCAGAAGGAGCCAGGGTAGCCTTTGCAAAAGGGAAGTTTTCAGAACAATGGGCTTTTTATATGGTAAGGTGCGGGTATAGCCTGCCATCAGAACCTGGGGCACGTTGAATCCCAATATCCAGATCACCTGAATTAGACCAACCAACAAATTGCTACCGCCTAATCGCCGTACAAAGACAGGAAGAACAGTGACTCTTGATACTAAAGTCATGGCAAAAACGAAAAGTGCTCCATCGGCCCAGTTAAATAAAAAATTATGTTTAACGTCTGAAGAATAGTTAGAGAAAAAACGGTTCTTAGCCACGATAGACCTTTACCTCATGCGGCTGAAAACTGATCTTATATTTATTACAGTTTTGAAATTTTTCAGGCTTCAATTTCCTATTCGAAAACAATTCCTGGAGTTCTTGATCACTGCTCTCGTTTATAGAAACATGGCTAACTACATCTTCTTCCTCTAAATTCCTTAAGATCAAAAGTTTTTCATCAGAATCCGATTTTAAGAGATCCATGCGAATTTTACCATTAGATGAGATTGGGGGTGATTCTAGATCCGTAAATCTATTAGTTAGAGAAATCAGAAACTTTTCGATCGCGAATGCATTTGTCCGATAACATGGTAGAAATGTATATGAGCCAATTAATAGTGCCTTACCTTTACCATATGTTCCTAATGTAAGAGCCGGTGACCCATCAGAAAATTCTCCTAAAACTTTAGCCCCCTGAGAAATTAACCGGGTTTGAACTATTTGTCCCTGAATGTCTCGAATTTCTGAAAAGTAGTCTTCATCAGTAATTTTAATTATCTTTCCATCCTCTTCAGATATGGGATCGGCTACTCCTTGCCTGGTTTGAAAAACACTATCTAAACCATAGCCCGGAACTACTTTTGAGTGATGGCCAGCCTCGCGATTCCAACCAGCGAGATAGCTTTCACCAATTAAAAAGCCTCCTTCATTAACCCATTTTTTTAAATTTTGCGCTACTTTCTGGCCAATCAAATAGGAGAAAGGCAAAACAATCACCTTGTACTGACTAAGAAGTGAATCATTAATTTCATCAGGATGAATAAAATCTACATTGTAATTATTTTCATAAAATACTTTGTGGGCACCTAATAAAGACTGCGTCACATTTTTTTCATTCCCTGTTGCAGCCCAACCAAAAATTTGGTTTTCAGGATGATACATAATTGCAACTTTAGCTGGTTCTGGTTTAGCATTTAATAAAAAATCTTCGTTCTCTTTTATAACCTTTCCAACTTCTGCAAATCCTTTCAGCCGTTCTGTTTCATTCCCATCCAGATCAGTCAAGCCCCAGGTAGGTGCCTCCCTGCCTAGAATTTCCGGCCGATATTGCCAAAAAACGAAACCTTTTAGATTTCCAGCAATGCCACTGAAGATAAATCGTTTTATATCATCAATGTCTATCGATTGTGGGAGATCGAGAGTATAACCCGGTAACATTAACATTTCAGCTGATATGACCGGCTTATCTCTAGCACTGGAACGCAGAACATCTATCATCATAGGGTCGTTCATCTGGGTGAAACCGTGCAGGTCTCCGTATTTTCCCACATTCCACGGATCACTAGCAGTGGAAGTGATAGGAAACCCCTGGATGAATACATGGTGACACATTAAAGGATGTTGGCCCTGATCAATTTCTTTGGCCACATCAAATCTTTGCTTGATATTTTTGCCCAGAGTATCAACAAAGAACATTCTCCAATCAATCATATCATTAAAAGTATTGCGGGTAAGTGGAAGTTCCACATTACTAAAATTAGAATAATTCCGATTCCAGGATTTATTAAGTGAATCGATATTTTTATATTTATTTTTTACATATTTTTTAAACTTTCTCCGGCAATTTTCACAATAGCAAAGCATGTCATTCATTTTCTCAGAATCATCAGCATAGGCTCGCATCTCCGCCATACTACTTGTCAACTCCGGTTCACTGCCCACATTCCAAACAGCCAGGGCAGGATGGTGTTTATATCGTTTAACAGTTTCTTCTAAAAACTCAAAAAAGTGTTTCATTACACCATCATGATTATAGCAATAACCTAAACCACCAATTTGACGATGTGGTTGTGTTTGTGGGGCAATTTTTCGTCCTGAGAGAGTGACCATAGAGGCATCCGGATATTTTTCATATATCCAGGCTGGCGCAACATCAAAAATAGTATTAAGCATTACTTTTAAGCCATTTTCTTCGGCTAAATCCATCAGTCGGTCAATATCATCAAAATAATATTTGTCTTCCTTCGGATGGTTCCAGCGCCATTGAACCCAAAACTTTACCATATTGAAACCATAATCCGCCATTCTTTTCAGGTCTTCTGCCCAATCTTCTTCTTTAGGTGATGGGGCTCGATAATATTGGGATCCATAAGGTATATAATCTACGCCAGGTATATTCATGT